>CBFGQE010000132.1:0-7884 GCA_965650815.1 uncultured bacterium | reverse complement strand
GGAAGCTGATCGCGTCATTCAATGGTTCTGCCCGTTCAACCCGGCGGCAGACATGGGCGTCAGGGGATTCCAGGGTTGTGCCCCGCATCAACGCTCCATCGGTGGCTTTTGTCCGGCCATCGCGTTGTCCCGTCCCGTTTCCTCCAACCCCATCCCAGGAACCCACCGCTATGGCCTGCCTCAACCTGTCCAATGGAGATTTCGCGATCCAAACCTTCACCACGGCCAACGCCAACGTCGGCCAGATCACGATCAACCGCACGGCGAGCTCGATCAGCGTCGCCCGTTCCGGCTTCGCCTCGCCGCTCGTGCTCAACGGCGATTTCCGCAGCCTCGTCTTCGGCGGCAACCGCTACGTCGCCCTGCTGAAGTTCGAGCCCGGCGCGGGCGTCGGCAATCGCCGCGTTTTCATCGTGGATTTCACCGCCAGCGGTTCGACGCCCGGCTTGGTCGAGATCCACACGCAGTCGTCGGTGGCCAATTCGGTGGATACGCCGGAGCTGTTCACCAGCCCCGGTTCGGAGGATCTGATCCTCGTTTACAGCGCAACGGGAACGCCCAACGAGGTGCAGCGGATGAATCTCCACCGGAGCGACAACGGCGACGTGGTGCTGCCGGGGCCGTTGACCGTGTCGAGCCTGACGGCGGTTCCCGGGGCCGAGATCACGGCGAGCGAGATGATCATCCATCACCCGAACAGCATCGGCAGCGACGAGACCTCCGCTCCGCGTCCGGCCGGGCTCTGCACGGTGGACGATCCGTCATCCTTCGGCGAAGCGGTCATCGGGGCCTCGAATCCCGCGCTGGCCACGGTCACGCGCACGGCCACGATCCGGAACGACGGCACGAATTGCCTGGAGATCACGAACATCGCGGACAATGCGCCCTACGCGCTCACGGCCGCGAGCCGCGCGGCCCTTCCGGTCACTCTGGACCCGGGCGAGACCTTCGATGTGGACATCGTCTTCGCGCCGGCCGCGCCGGGGAACTTCAACAACCGCTCGTTGGCGGTGACCCGGTCGCCCGCCAACGGCGACGACGAGATCGTCTGTTCGGGCACGGCCCGCGCGGCGGTCGCGAGCATCGCGCTGTCCACCAATACGCTGGCGTTCGGAACTGTGGTCCTGCCGGGGTCGGACACGGAGAGCTATTCCATCACCAACAACGGCGACCTGAATCTGACCGTCACCATTGCCGGGCCACCGGCGGGCTCCGATTTCGCTTGGGTGCCGATTCCGGCGCCCGGGCTGGCCTTGGCCGCCGGAGCGACCTCGGCCTTGCGGCAGGTCACGTTCACGCCTTCGGCCGACGGGCCATCGGCTTCCCGCACGATCACGGTGACGCCCAGCCAGGGGACGGCGCGCAATCTGGTCTGCACCGGCGCGGGCTGCATTCCGAACGCCGCCATCTCCGTGCCGGGAGCGGCTCCGTCGGCGTTTGGGCAGATCGAGCGCGGCTTCCGCACGGTGCGGTTCATCGAGATCACCAACACGGGGGACGACACCCTGGTCTTCACCGCGCGTATCGCGCCCGGGGTCGATCCGGCACATGCGGCGAACTTCGGCCTCGTCCTGCCGGACAACGACATCACGGACGCCCCCTCCGCGCGGAACTATTCCGTGCTCCCCGCGGTTCGTTGTGGTCCGGGACCGACCGGGAACAACGTCATGCCCGTGGCGGTCAGCTTCCATGCGAACGGTGCCAGCGGCACCTACTCCGCCAACCTCGTCATCGAAGGCCACAACGCGACCAATGTGCCCGCGACGCAGACATGGACCTTCCCGCTGACGGCCGAGATCATCGATCCCATCCCGGTGGACATCGCCCTCGTGTTGGACCGGTCGGGCAGCATGGTCGATCCCATCGGCACGCGGAACAAGATGGAGGCTGCCTTGAGTGGCGGAAAGCTGCTCGTCCAGATGCTGCGCGACACCGACGACCGTTGCGCGATCATCGCCTTTTCCACCGATCCCCAGACGGTCCAGGGCATGGTCTTGGCCGGGGCCAACCGCAGCGCGCTGCTCGGCGCGTTGGGACCGGGCACCTTCACGCCGAACGGTTGGACCAACGTCGCGGGTGGCGCGATCCTCGGCGCGGTGGAACTGGCCGTGGCCCATCCGGCGGCTCCGCCCGTGCTCAAGAAGGCGATGGTCGTGTTGACCGACGGCATCGAGAACCGCTGCTTCCAGGAGGGCGGAACCGGTCCGTGGCTCTCGATCACCGGCAAGGACACCCAAATGGCCCGGCCCGACGGCACTCCGCAGGCCACCGATCCGTGGGTTCCACCGTCCAACTGCAAGGTTTATGCAATCGGCCTGGGGGCTTCGACAGCCGTCGATTCGGACGCGCTGGAGAAACTGGCGACCGCCACCGGAGCCAGCTACGAGGGGGCCGAAGACCTCACGGGCAAGTCGTGGTTCCTCCTGGAGAAATATTTCACCCAGATCTTCATGGAGACCGCCGGGTTGGCGCAGCTCTCCGATCCCTTCTACACCATCGTCCCGGGGGACAAGCACCAGCACCAGTTCGACATCCTGCCGGGCGACGTGAACTGCATGGTGGTGATCTACGACACGCCCGATCTTCGGCTGCCCTTCCACATCGAATCGCCCAAGGGCGAACTCATCTCCGGCTCGTCGTTGCCGCCGGGCTTCGGTCTGCGGTTCCGTTCGACGCCGACCGCGCGCTTCGCCGAGATCACGTTTCCGTGGAAGGAGCCGGATCGCTACGTCGGAGCTTGGCGGGTCATCCTGGAGCACGGCGGTTTCGCCTGCACGGGCGAGGTCGCGGGCAAGGACACCGCGTCCGGCTTCCTCCCGCGCAAATGCCGCAAGGTCGGCAAGCCGATCGACTACGGCATCGCCATCGGCGCGGGATCGAACCTGCGGATGCAGCCGTGGGTCGATCCGACGACCGTCTATGTCGGCGACAGTTTCCGGCTCAACGCAGCATTGTCCGAAGCGGGGCTCCCGGTGAAAGGAGCCACGGTCAAGGTCAAGATCGAGGGCCCCACCGGAGCGAGCTGGACGGTCGTGCTGCGGGACGACGGCGCCCATCAGGACGGTGTCGCGGACGACGGCGACTACGGCGGGTTGTTCGGCCAGACCTATGCGGCGGGGAACTACCAGCTCACCTTCGTGGCGGACGGGCTGCAGGGGACCAAACCCTTCCATCGCGAGGCCCATCGGACGAAGGCGGTTTACGACAAGCGCAAGCCGCCCGGCGACGGAGGCCGGGGAGATTGGTGCCGACGGCTCTGGCTGCTGCTCAATGGAGAAAAGCCCACTAGGCTGGAACGCGAACAATGGCTCGCCGCCGACCGGGGCGACGATCCCAAGGACGCTCCGCGCCCGAAAGGCCCGATCAAGAAACCGAAGCCGACGAAGAAGAAATAGGCGCGTCGAAAAAAGGCCCGACAGCCCTCGGTGCAGGCGTGGCGTCCGCATCGGGGCTGTCGGGGCCTCGGCCGGATCGGCCAATGGGGGCTGGAAATCTCCGCGGCTTCCCCCGCAGGATTCCCGCGACGTTCCCCCAACACCGCACGAATCGCCGCCATGCCCCGCAATGCCTCGAACCTGAAGCTGAACGAGCCTTCCTCCCGCGCCCGGCGGCTCTTCTGGCACTTGCTCTCCATCGGGTCCGTTGTCCTGGACGCGCCCGACAGCCACGAGGGCCTCGACAAGCCCGGCGCACATCTTTTTTGGGTCCAGTCCGGGGCGGGCCAACTGGAGGTGCCCGGATTCAGCTACTCTCTCCAGCCCGGCACTCGCGTGTGGCTGGTGGACATGAAGAAGGCGCGCACCTACGCGCCGCTCGCGGGCAAGAAGGTGATGAACGTCGGCTTCCGCTTCGGCGGGCCGGAGCTGGAGGCCTGGCGCGAAGAGCTCGGGGAAGGGCACGAGTTCGTCCTCGGCGCGGCGGATTTCACCGCGATCAAGAAAGCCGTCCAGCAACTGGCCCGCGTCTCGAAGAAGCGCGCCTCGGGCTACGAATGGGAGGTCCATGTGCTCATCACCGAGGTGCTCGGGCGGTTGCTGAAGGCGCGCCGGGTCTTCAACGCCCCGCAGGTGGACATTCCCCGGCCGCTCTCCAAGGCCTTGTCCCTCGTCATGGCCAATCCGTGCCGCGACTGGAAGGTGCCGGAACTGGCGGACGCCGCCGGGGCCAGCCGCTCGGGGCTGCAGCGCATGTTCAAGACCTTCCAGAAGGAGAGCATCCACGAATATCTCCAGCGCGTCCGTCTGGACCAGGCGCGGCAGTTCCTCTGCGACGAACGGCTGGCGGTGAAGGAGGTCTCGGCCCGGCTGAGCTTTTCCAGCGAGTTCTACTTCAGCCGCTTCTTCCGCAAGCGCACCGGCCTCAGCCCGCGCCAGTTCCGCGAGAGCATCCGGGTGTGACGGCCGTTCCGGCCCCGCCATCGCCGCGTCGAAGCGCTTTCCCGCTCAAGTTCCTGGTCCGTTCCGCCGATAGGCCGAATGGAGCAAAATAGTTTATGGCAGGTTTGAGCTTATCAGGATTGGCCTCCGGCATGGATTGGAAGTCCCTCGTCGATCAATTGGTCGAACTCGAGCGGACTCCCCAGACCATTATGGCGAAGGAGCAGGCGACCATCCGCACGCAGTCCAACGCCTACAAGACGATCCAGAACTCGCTCAACGCCCTCAAGGTGAAGACCGACGCCCTCTCCTCGGGCACCCTTTTCACCACCCGGCAGGCCTCGAGCACGGACAGCTCGGTTCTCTCCGCTTCGGCCGCGTCCGGCGCCGCCGTCGGCACCTTCAAGATCAACGTCAGCCAGCTCTCCCAGGCCGCCGTCCAGCAGGGCACGGGCAACACCGGCAAGGCGCTCAGCACGACCAACGACGTGTCCGCCCTGAAGCTCGCCGACGCCGGCTTCAGCACCGCCGTCTCCGCCGGCAAGTTCACGGTCAACGGCCAGGAAGTCAGCATCGCGACCACCGATTCGCTCCAGGACGTGTTCGACAAGGTCAGCACCGCCACCGGCGGCGTCGTGACCGGCAGCTACAACGCGGCCACCGACAAGATCTCCTTCACCAGCTCCGGATCGCTCATCCTCGGGGCCACGACCGACACCAGCAACTTCCTCCAGGTCGCCAAGCTCTACAACAACCCGACCGGCACCGGCACGGTGACGAGCTCCGCCGAGCTGGGTTCCGTTCGCCTGGCCAAGACGCTGGATTCCGCCAATTTCACCACCGCCATCTCCGGCACCGGCTCCTTCAAGATCAACGGCGTGGAGGTCTCCTACGACGCGTCGAAGGACACCGTCGGCGAGGTGCTCAAGCGCATCAACAACTCCACCGCCGGAGTCACCGCGTCCTACGACGTGGTCAACGACCGCTTCAGCCTCACGAACAAGACCGGTGGCGACGTCGGCATCTCCCTCCAGGACGTTTCCGGCAACTTCCTCGCCGCCACCGGCCTCTCGGGCGGGGCGCTCGTCCGGGGCAAGGACCTCCAGTATAGCGTCAACGACGGCCCGACCCTCAGCGCGCGAGGCAACGTCATCGGCGAGGAATCCTCCGGCATCACCGGCCTCAGCGTCACCGTCGCCAAGACCGGCACCGCCACCGTGGACGTCTCGACCAATACGTCCGCCGTGAAGACGGCGATCAACGATTTCCTGACCGCCTTCAACTCCCTGCAGGACACGATCGAGACCTACACCGCCAGCTCCACCAACTCGGCCGGTGCGGTCACTTCCGCCGCGCTTTCCGACGACAACGAGGCCAGCGACATCGGCAGCTACCTGCGCCGGACCGCCTTCGCCTCCATTTCCGGGTTGGACGGCACGATCAACCGGCTGGAGAAGCTCGGCATCACCACCAACGGCGACAACAACAAGCTCGCCCTGGCCGACAGCACCAAACTCGACGAAGCGCTGGCCAACAACCTGGCCGACGTGGAGGAGTTCTTCACCGATGCCGAGAAAGGTTTGGCCGTGGGACTCTCGTCCTACATCGACCGGATGGTGGGCGACGACGGGTTGCTGCCCGGCAAGCAGACGCGCTTCACCGATCGGATCGCCGATCTGGACGACCAGATCGCGAACCAGGAGAAGCAGGTCCAGACCTTGAAGAATCAATGGCTGACCGCCTTCCAGGCGATGGAAGAGGCCCAGGCCAAGTCCAACCAGCAGCTCCAGTATCTGAGCCAGAACTTCGGTTGATCCCCACGTCGGCCGACAACGCCGGAGCGTTCCGGCTCAGGCCGACATCAGCCGCTTCAGATCTTCGACGAATTGATCCACGTCTTCCGGCTGCGTGTCCCACGAGCACATCAACCGGCAGCCACCCTTCCCGATGAAGTTGTAGAAGATCCAGCCCTTGGCGTGGAGCCCGTCCACCACGGGCTTCGGGAGTTCCACGAAGACCGCGTTTGCTTGGCGCGGGAAGAGGAACTTCACGCCGGGAACCGCCTTCAAGTGCGACTCCATCCGCGTGGCCATCTCGTTCGCGTGGCGCGCATGGCGAATCCACACGTCGTCCTGCAACATGCCCATCCACGGCGCCGCCAGGAAGCGCATCTTAGAGCAGAGTTGGCCCGCCTGTTTGCAGCGGTAGTCGAACTCCCGCGCCAGATCCTTGTTGAAGAACACCACCGCCTCGCCCACCGGCAGGCCGTTCTTCGTCCCGCCGAAGCTCAGCACGTCCACGCCCACCTTCCACGTGATCTCCTTGGGCGCGAGATCCAGCGCCGCGACGGCGTTGGCGAAGCGCGCGCCGTCCATGTGCAGCCGGAGATTGTGCTTCTTGCACATGCCGCCGATGTCCTCGATCTCGGAGACGGAATAGACCGTGCCCAGCTCCGTGGACTGCGTGATGCTCACCACTTCCGGCTTCGGGTAGTGGATGTCCGTGCGCTTCTTGACCAATTCCTCGATGCCCTCCGGCGTCACCTTGCCGTTCTCGCCGCGCATGAGCAGCAGCTTGATGCCGTTGGAAAAGAACTGCGGCGCGCCGCACTCGTCCGTCTCGATGTGCGCCACTTCGTTGGCCACCACGCTATGGTAGGACTGGCACATGTGGGCCAGGGCGAGGGAATTGGCAGCGGTGCCGTTGAACACGAAGAAGACCTCGCAATAGGTCTCGAACACGTCGCGGATCAGGTCCGTGGCGCGGCGGGTGTAGTCGTCGTTGCCGTAGGCGGGCACATGGCCGGAATTGGCCTGGGCCATGGCCTGCCAGGCTTCGGGGCAGATGCCGGCGTAGTTGTCCGAGGCGAAGTGGCGGCGTAGCTGGGATTGCATGGTGGAGACTTCTGGGAGCGGAAAGTCGTGGCGGATGGAAACAGCCGGGAAGGCACGAGCACAACGCCGATTCCTACGGCCGGGCAGCCGGGACTAGGCGGCCACGGTCGGCGGGCTTCATCGGATTGTGCATCGGGCCAAACATCATCGGTTGCAGACCAGTGGACGGCTCTTCCGTTCGCACCACAAGCTGCGTCCGACTGTCTGGAAAGCCAACGCCTTGAATTGAGGGGTGGACAGAGGGGGCGGTCAGCAGACGGATCCTGCGAACGCTTGTCTGTTTGAAACCTGGTCATTTCGGCCTTTGCTCGACGGCTTCCAATTGGCCTCAGCAATCTGGTTCTCGGGCTTGTCCCTGAACTCGGGATTATCGATCTATGGCTTGGGCGTGCTTGGCCACGGCCGTTTCGGAGAAGCGCAGGACCTTGGCCGGGAAAAATTCCTCCACCGTTGGAATCCGAGATAGCGGCGTCGAACTGGCGGCGGACAGCGCTGAAGAACAGATCGATATGGCACCACATCGGTTCCTCGAACAAAGAGCTTCAGCCTTTTCCCCCAAACTCCGATGTCCTGTAGTTGGACGTTTTAAGGCGTTGCTGGTTTTTGATCAGGTT
>CBFGQE010000131.1:0-7889 GCA_965650815.1 uncultured bacterium | reverse complement strand
GTCGGCTGCAACGTGGCGGTCAAATGCGTCTGGAACGAGTTTCGGTAGCCGAGGCGTTTGCGGAGGTGGAGCGAGGAGGCGGTGGCCTCGCCGATCACGGGTTTGGAGCCGAACATGCCCTTGAGCGCCAGTCGCACCGTGCCTTCGTGATCGATCAATGGCGCGAGGCGCGCCGCGCATTCGGCCGGGGAATGCGGGCTGACCAGGGCGAGCGCGGTCGATTCGGGCTTGGACTGGGAGTGGGCGGACATTCGGTTGTGCGGACTATGGAAGGCCGTCGGGCGAGGGGCAAGCGGCCGGAAAATAACTGTTGCTGCGATCCTTCGCTTTGCTAGGTTGCCGACCCTTTTTCCGGGCCCAAGCGGGCTGCGGCATGGGGAAAACGGCCTTAAACACACCGGTTTGAACGTCGAACCGGCGGCCACAACAACAAAGAACCAGAATCCCGTCTTCCGCGGGATGGCCGGAGCAACCGGTCGAAACCATCGGAAACCAGACAGCATGAACATCGGAGTCAAAGAACTGCTCGAAGCCGGCGTCCACTTCGGTCACCAGACCAAGCGTTGGAACCCCAAGATGAAGGAATTCATCTTCGACGCCCGCAACGGCATCCACATCATCGACCTGAGCAAGACCGTTGTTCAGCTCGAGAACGCCTGCAAGTTCCTCCACAACACGGTGGCCAAGGGCGGCAACGTCCTCTTCGTCGGCACCAAGAAGCAGGCGCAGGAAGCCGTGAAGGAAGCAACCAAGGCCTGCGGCCAACTGCACGTCACTGAGCGCTGGCTCGGCGGCACCCTGACCAATTTCAGCACCGTCAAGCGCTCCATCAAGCGCATGAAGGAGATCGAGAAGATGGAGACGGACGGCTCCATCAACGAATACGTGAAGCAGGAGCAGTCGATGATCCGCCGCGAGCACGCCCGCCAGTTCAAGAACCTGGACGGCATCCGCACGCTGGAGAAGATGCCCTCCGCGATGTTCGTGGTGGACATCAAGCGCGAGCACAACGCCGTGGCCGAGGCCCGCCGTTTGGGCATCCCCGTCGTGGCCATCGTGGACACGAACTGCGACCCGCTCCTGACCGACTACCCGATCGCCGGCAACGACGACGCCATCCGTTCCGTGCGCCTGATCCTGACCACGATCGTCCAGACGATCGCGGCGGCGAAGGCCGAGTTCGAGGCGAAGCACGCGCGCCGCAAGGGCGAGGACAAGGACAAGGACGAGGCCGCTCCCGCCGAGGCGGAAGCCGCCCCGGCCGCCGAAGCCCCCGCTGCCCAGGCCTAGTTTCCCGCGAAGCCGGCAGCGAACGGACCGTTCCTGCCGGCTTCTTCATTTCCAGAACCGGAGAGATCCAACCAACCGACAGAGAGAGACAGAACTTTATGGCCGAGATTACCGCACAAGCCGTGGGCAAGCTCCGTGAGACCACCGGAGCCGGATTGATGGACTGCAAGAAGGCGCTGCTCGAGACGAACGGCGACTTCGACGCCGCCGTGGACTACCTGCGCAAGAAGGGCGCCGCTTCCGCCGTGAAGAAGGCCGGCCGCGAGGCCAAGGAAGGGGCGATCTTCCAGAGCATCGCCCCGGGCTCCAAGTCCGGCATCCTCGTGGAGATCAACTGCGAGACCGACTTCGTGGCCCGCAACGACTCGTTCAAGGCTTGGGGCGAGGGCATCGCCCAGAAGCTCCTGGGCAACCCTTCGGCTGATCTCGAGGCCGACCGGGTCGAGGCCGTGGCCAAGATCGGCGAGAACATCCAGATCCGCCGCAACCACAAGCTGGAAGTGACCGGCAAGGGTCTCGTGGCCGCCTACATCCACACCGGCGCCAAGGTCGGCGTGCTCGTGGAAGTCGGCGCGGGCAAGGACGAGACCGTGGCGAACGACGAGTTCAAGCAGCTCGTGCGCGACATCACGCTCCAGATCGCCGCCGCCTATCCGCAATACGTGAACCGCACCGAGGTGCCGGCCGCGTTGATCGAGAAGGAGAAGGAGATCGCCGCCGACCAGGTGAAGAACAAGCCGCCCCAGGCCGTGGCCAAGATCCTCGAGGGCAAGCTGGAGAAGTATTACCAGGGCATCTGCCTCGTCGATCAGGGCTTCGTGAAGCAGAACGGCGAAGTCAGCGTGAAGGACCATGTCGCCGCCCTCGGCAAGAAGCTGGGCGACGAGATCGTCATCCGCCGCTTCGTCCGGATGCAGCTCGGTGAAGTGATCGCCTGAGCGCGAGGCGCGCAGACCGTTTCCCGGCCGGCGATTCGAGGTTCTCGAATCGCCGGTTTTCTTTTTGGGTCGTCGCTGGTTTCGGTGGCGGAACCGATCGGGCCTTTGGACCTGGATCGCCCGTCCGACCGGCCTGTTCCGGTGTGGTCCGCCCGCATTTGCCCGGCGGAAATCGGGAGGACTTCATGCAGAGAGAGCACGGCGCACGCGGCGCTTGAGACGTCGGTGGACGGCGGGCATCGTCCGGGCG
This sequence comes from uncultured bacterium, assembly GCA_965650815.1. GTDB lineage: Bacteria > Verrucomicrobiota > Verrucomicrobiia > Limisphaerales > CANJSG01 > CANJSG01. The sequence continues at coordinate 5,411 of CBFGQE010000131.1, read as the reverse complement.
TGTTCCACCCCGTCTTGAAAGGTCGTTGTCTCGCGTGGCTGCTCGCGTGGTGGATGGGGCTCGCCGTGTCGGCCGCGGAGAAGGACGCGCTGCCGGAGTTCTCGATGCACAACTGGCAGGCGGAGGAGGGCTTGCCGCAGAACTCGCTCACCTCCGTGCTCCAGTCGCGCGACGGCTACCTGTGGATCGGCACCTACAGCGGGTTGGCGCGGTTCGACGGGGTGGAGTTCGCCGTGTTCGACGACAGCACGGTGCCGGAGATGCGGAGCAGCCGGGTGACGAGCCTCTTCGAGGACAAGGACGGCGTGCTCTGGATCGGCTGCGAGACGGGCGATCTGACCCGCTACGAGGCCGGCCGGTTCGAGACGGTGAAGGTCAACGCCACTTGGCAGAACCGCCGGATCATCGGGCTCGCGACGGACGGGGCGGAAGGGCTCTGGCTCTACAACGAGGAGGGCGTGCTGGTGCGGCCGGGGGACGGACGCACCGTGGTTCCCCGGGCAGGGACGGCGGATCGCTTGGCGAGCCTGGAGCGGGATGGCCAAGGCCGTCTCTGGCTGGTCCGAGACGGCGCGCTCTCGGTCTTCGAACAGGGGCGCGTCAGGCCCCCGGAGCTGGAGGGATTCTCCCCCGACTCCTACGTGCAGGGTGTCTGCGCCGGGGCGGACGGCTCGCTGTGGCTGGTCCGGGACGGGCGGTTGGGCCGGTGGCGGCAGGGCAGGCTGGAGCGGGACTTCGGCCCGGTGCCGTGGGGCAACCGGCCGATGACGGCCTTTCGTCAGAGCCGCGCGGGCTGGTTGCTCGTCGGCACGCAGGAGGAAGGGCTCTTCGTGATGGTTCCCGGGGGAGAGGTCCGGCGGTTCAACCGAGGCACCAAGTTTCCCAGCGACTGGGTCCGCAGCGCCTGCGAGGACCGCGAGGGCAACATCTGGGTGGCGACCGGGGGCAACGGGCTGGTGATCCTGCGTCCCTCGCACCTGAAGACGTTGCGTCCGCCCGACGAATGGCAGGGCCGGGCCGTGCTCACCGTGGCGCAATCGGCCGACCGCGCGCTCTGGGCGGGGACCGAGGGCGCGGGGCTATATCGGTGGCTGGACGGGAGTTGGAGCCGGTTCGGCACGGGCGAAGGGCTGGAGAACCAGTTCGTCTGGTCGATCAGCCAAGGGCGCGACCAGAGGATGTGGGCGGCGACGTGGGGCGGGGGCCTCTTCACCGGTAAGGACGGGCGTTTCACGCGGCTGGCCGGACTGGAGGCGGATCGGGTGCCGATGCCGGCGGTGCTGCATGCGCAGGACGGCACGGTCTGGATCGGGACCGGCACCGGGCTGCTCCAGTATGAGGGGGGGCGTTCCCGGCGGTTCGGAGCCGCGGAGGGGTTGGCGTCGCCGGATGTGCGTTCGGTGGCCGAAGGGCCGGACGGCGCGATCTGGTTCGGCATGTTGGGCGGCGGGCTCGGCTGGACGAAGGACGGGCAGGTGCGGCAGTTCGGCAAGAAGGACGGGCTGCCGAGCGAGTTCGTGCGCGGGCTGCGGTTCGACACGAACGGGGCGCTGTGGATCTGCACGGCGGGCGGGGGCCTCAGCCGGTATCTCGACGGGCGCTTCGCCAATCTGGGCGCGGAACAGGGACTGCCCAAGACCATGTTGGCGGACCTCCAGGACGACGGGCTCGGCCGCTACTGGATCAGCGCCCAGGGCGGGCTCATTCGGGTGGACAAGGCGGAGCTCGATCGCTGCGCCGACGGGAAAACCAACCGCGTCGCGGCCGTTCTCTACGGCGTGGAGGACGGCCTGCCCACGGTGGAATGCTCCGGCGGGATGCAGCCCGCCAGCGCGCGGATGGACGACGGGCGGTTGCTGTTCCCGACCTCGAAAGGACTGGTCGTCGTCGATCCCCGCGCCGTCCGGCAAAACCCGTTGCCGCCCCCGGTGGTGATCGACGTGATGGAAGCGGGAGGGAAAGCCGTGACGCTGCGGGGGCGCGACCTGTTGTCGCGGCGCATCGGTCCGGGCGAGCAGCACTACGAATTCCGCTACGCGGGACTCAGCTTCGTCTCCCCGAACAAGGTGCGGTTCCGCTACCGCTTGGAGGGCCTGGAGACGGAATGGATGGAGGCGGGGACGAAGCGATCCGTGACCTACAGCTACATCCCGCCCGGCGACTACGTCTTCCGCGTCACGGCCTGCAACAACGACGGAGTCTGGAATCCGACCGGCGCCGAGCTGGCCTTCACGGTGCTGCCGCACTTCTGGCAGACGCTTCCGTTCCGCTTCGCCCTGGGCGTGGCCACGATGGCCCTGGTGGCGGTGGCGGCCTGGGCCGCGACGCAACGGCGGATGCGGCGGACGCTGGAAGCGGCCGAGCGCCAGCGCGCCATCGAGCGCGAGCGGGCCCGCATCGCCCGGGACATCCACGACGACCTCGGCTCCAGCCTCACGCGCATCTCCCTGCTCAGCGAATCGGTCGCCCCCGACCACGCCGGCTCGCCCCAGGCCACCGAGGCGCTGGGACAGATCTACCGGACCTCGCGCGAACTCGTGCAGGCGATGGACGAGATCGTCTGGGCGGTGAATCCCAAGCACGACACGCTGGACAGCCTAGCCAATTACCTCGGCAACTACGCCCAGGACTTCCTCGACGCCGCCGGCATCCGCTGCCGTCTGGACGTGCCCGTCGCGCTGCCGTCCGGCCCGGTCACGGCCGAGGTCCGGCACAACCTCTTCCTGGCCTTCAAGGAAGCGCTCAACAACGTGGTCAAACACGCCGGGGCCGCCCAGGTGACGGTCGCGCTGCGGATGCTGGAGCGCGGGTTCGAGCTGTCGGTCACGGATGACGGGCGCGGATTGCCGGAGCCAGGCGACGCGTCGCCGGAGGGCCGGACCGGTTCCGGCAATGGGCTGGGCAACATCCGCCAGCGCATGGCGGAGATCGGCGGGCGCTGCGAGATCGAACATCCGGGGCAGGGGACGCGCGTCCGCTTCATCCTCGGGGAATGACCCGATCCGGTGGCGAGCAAGGGCTTGGCGCGCCGCGCGTTGCTGGCCTAGCCTGAGCCCATGATTCCGTTTCTCCGAACGGTGGCGATTTTCAACGCGGCCATCTGGCTGGGATCGACGGTGTTTTTCACCTTCATCGTCGCGCCGACCGTGCTGGGATTGAAAGGCGTGCTCACGCCCTTCTGGGCGGGCTACGCGACCCAGGCGGTGATCGCGAAGCTCTTCTGGCTCCAGCATGTCTGCGCCGGGCTCGCCCTCGTGCATCTGGTGGCGGAGTTCCTCTACATCGGCCGCCCCATCGACCGGCCGGTGCTGTGGACGCTGCTGGTGATCCTTGGACTGGGATTGGTCGGGGGATTCTGGCTCCAACCCAAGCTCAAGCAGTTGAACCTGGTGAAATACAGCCCCTCGGCTCCGGTGGAGGCCCGCGAAGCCGCCGCAGGATCGTTCCGCGTCTGGCACGGCGTCTCGATGATGGGCAACTCCGTGGCGTTGCTGGGGTTGGCCTTCTACCTGTGGCGGCTCTCCAACAGTCCGACGGTGGCGAAAACCGTCACGATTCCGAGGTTCAGCCGTTAGTGGGTCGGGCGTATTGCCTTAAAGTCTGAGCGAATCATTGCGTTTTGTCCGTTGGTCGGGCATACACTCGCCCGTCTCTGCCGTGTGGCAACGGACGGTCGCCCGCTGAGATGCAGCCCTAGAGCCGTCAGATTAAAGTGCTGCAGGACTAACTCCGATAATTGGAACAAGATGATTTCGAACGAGAGACCCTCGCCGTATGGATATCGCCCAAGGACGCGGCCTTCGGCGCAGCCACAGTCGCAATATGGAAGCTTCAGCCACGCGGGCTTCGGCGGCGGCGGATACAATCAGGGTGGGCACTCCCACTCCCATTCCCCCAAACCCCAGGTCAACGAGGACACCCTGCGCACCGAGAAGATCCAGATCGAGCGCAAGACCTTCATCCTCACGCTGAAGGAGAATCCCCGGGGCCGCTTCCTCCGCATCACCGAGGACGTCAATGGGCGCCGCGACAACATCATCATCCCCTCGACAGGACTCGAGGAGTTCCGCCGTCTGGTGGACGAGATGGTGAAGGCGGCCGGTGAAATGCCGCCGTTGAACGAAACCCCGCCCGACATCCCGGAAGACCTCCACAACCAATGAAGCCTCCCCCGGCCCTAGGCCGGGAGCTTCGCGGGTTCTTTCCACCGCCGCCCGTCCGCAAGGATCAGGCGGCGGTTTTCTTTTTGGCCGCCTTCTTCTTCACAGCGGCCTTCTTGGCGGCGGTTTTCTTGGCCGCCTTTTTCACCGCTTTCTTCTTGGCCGGCTTTTCGGCGGCCGGTGCATCCGAGGGCGGATTCGCGGCGTCGATGCGGGGCGCGTCGCCCCAGAGGCTCTCCAGATCGTAGAGCTTGCGCGTTTCGGCCTTCATCACGTGGACGATGACGTCGAAGTAGTCCAGCACCTGCCAGGCGGTCGGATGTTCGCCGTCCACCGAGGCCGGACGCAGCCCGTGGTCGTCCCGGAGCCCGTCGGTGATCGAGCCGATGATGGCGCGGATGTGCGGTTCGCTCGAACCGGAGGTGATGACGAAGAAGTCCGTGATGCTCGACAGTTTGCGGACGTCGAGGATGACGGTGTTCTCAGCCTTCTTGTTGTCGGCCAGTTCGTGGCACAGCAGGGCCAGCTTCAGCGAATCCATTGGGCGGCAGGCTAGCGGGGCGGCTTCTCAAAGATAAAGCCGATTTGTGGTGATGGCTTCCGCCACGGCTTCCGGAACGAGAAAACGGATCGACCGGCCCGTGCGGACGCGCTCGCGGATGGCCGACGAGGAAACGCCCAGAGGAAACCCTTGGAGCGTCCGGCCGCGAAACGGCGGCGGCAATTGCGGCGGGGGCGTGCCGGGGCGGGGCACCACGACGAATTGGGCCAAAGCGGCCAGTTCCCGGGCGTCCTTCCACTGCGGCAACAGCGGCGCGTGGTCGCCGCCTACCAGATAGAACAGCTCGGCGTCCGGATGCAGCGCACGGAAGTGGCGCAGCGTGTCGATGGTGTAGGACACGCCACCGCGCTCCGTTTCCCAAAGGTCCACCGTGGCCCAAGGCAAGCCCTGGAGCGCGAGGCGCAGCAACTGGGCGCGCGTGGCCGCCGGTGTCGGTTGGGCGTCCGGCTTGAAGGGCGATTGCGCCGCCGGCAGGAAAACGATCCGGTCCAGCGCCAGTTCTTCCAGTGAGGCCCGGGCCACGAGCAGATGGCCCAGGTGCACCGGGTCGAAGGAACCGCCGTAGAGACCGAGCTTCATGGCGCGGGAAGATTCAGCATCCGCCTTCGTCCGGAGCAAGCGGCTTTGCTCGGAGCTTGGGCCTCGACTCGGCGGCGGGGGCTTTTGCATCTTCCGCGCATGTCCCAAGC
>CBFGQE010000130.1:0-7937 GCA_965650815.1 uncultured bacterium | reverse complement strand
TCATCGCCGGGCTGACCACGTTCTTCGTCACCTGCCTGACCTTGCCGCTGGCCCACGTGATGACGCGGTTCCGTTTCGCCGGTAAGGCTCTGCTCGGCGGGTTGCTGCTGGTGCCGATGATCATGCCGCCCTTCGTCGGAGCGCTCGGGTTGAAGCAGCTCTTCGCGCGCTACGGGTCGCTCAACCTCTTCCTGATGGATCTCGGCCTGATGAAGCCGGACCAGCCCATCGACTGGTTCGGCAGCGGCGGCCTTTGGGGTGTGGTCATCCTGCAAACGCTCAGCCTCTACCCGATCCTCTTCCTCAACGTCTCGGCGGCGATGGCGAACATCGATCCCTCGCTGCGCGAATCGGCCCAGAACCTTGGAGCTTCCGGCTGGCGGCTGTTCCGCACGGTGACTTTGCCGCTGATCCTGCCCGGCTATTTCGCCGGCGCCGTCATCGTCTTCATCTGGTCGTTCACCGATCTGGGCACGCCGCTGATCTTCGGCCTGCAACGCGTGGTGCCGGTGCAGATCTTCGAGTCGATCAACGACCTGAACACGAACCCGATGGGCTACGCGCTGGTGGTCTTCGTGCTGACGCTGGTCTTCGTCCTTTTCATCCTCAGCAAAAAGCTCTTCGCCGGAAAACGCCACGAGATGATCGCTCGCGGCCACGTGGCGGGCGCGGAGGCCGAGGTCGGCAAACGTGGCACGCTGCTGATCTGGGGGGGCGTGGGCGGACTGATCCTGCTGGCGCTGGTGCCGCATCTCGCGGTGATCGTGCAGTCGCTGGCCGAACGGTGGTTCTTCACCGTGCTGCCCGACGGCTGGACCACGAGCCACTACGGCGAGGTCTTCGGCCACGGCCTGACGGCGTCGAGCATCCGCAACAGCCTCTTCTACTCCAGTCTCAGCGCGATGGTGGACCTGGTGCTAGGGGTGATCATCGCGTGGTTGCTGACGCGGCGGAGGATTCCCGCCGCCGGCTTGCTGGACGCGCTGGCGATGTTGCCGCTGGCCATCCCGGGATTGGTCATCGCCTTTGGCTACGTGGCCGCCTTCGATTTCGAGATCGAATGGCTGAACCCTCGCAACAACCCCACGCTGCTGCTGGTCATCTCCTATTCGGTGCGGCGGCTGTCCTACATCGTGCGGTCGGCCTATGCGGGGTTCCAGCAGACGAGCGTCACACTGGAGGAAGCCTCGGCCAATCTCGGCGCGTCGCCGCTGCGGACGCTGCGGAAGATCACCCTGCCGCTGGTCATGGCCAACCTCATCGCCGGAACGATCCTGACCTTCTCCTTCGCCATGCTGGAGGTGAGCGACGGCCTCATCCTGGCGATGCGGGAGCAGTATTTCCCGATCACCAAGATGATCTACCAGCTCATTGGCCGGCTCGACCCGATGGCCCCGAGCGTGGCCTGCGCGCTGGGCGTGGTGGGCATGGCGATCCTCACTGGCAGCCTGCTGCTCGCCAGCAAGCTGCTCGGGAAGAAGATGGGGACGCTCTTCCGGGCGTAAGCTGGAGCGACGCCGCCGGAGTGGTGAACCAAAGGCCCGGAGGCCAAGCAGGAAAGCGCTTCCAGCCTGTCCTTGAAGTCTTGGTGAAGCCACCGAACGGTGTGTCCTGCGAACAGGACGGAACCTTTCGGATTTTTCACGCCCCCGAGGTTCAGGCCAGAGCCTGATACACATCATTTCCAGTCGTCGGTGCGGAAGGGCGAAGCGGGGTGGCCGAGGGCGTTGAAGAGGCTGAACTCGGGGTTGTCGGCCCAGGCGTAGCGGACGGCGACGGGCGCGGGGACCGACGGGCTGGAGACGATCACGCGGTCGCCGTCGATGCGGGCTTCGGCCTTGACCCATTTCTTGTCGGCTCCGGCGATGGCGAAGCCTTTCAGCTCCTTCCCTTTCACGCCGAGTCCGCCGTCGGTGTTCTTGAAGGAGACGACGATCTCGCCCTTGCCGATCTTGTGCTTCGTGGCGATCGGGCCGGAGGACGCGAAGCCGTCGCGGTCATAGACTTCATCCAGCGCCCAGGAAGCCAGGCGCCGGCCGACGTCCTGTTTGTTCTTTGGATGGATGTCGTTCGCGTCGCCGAGGCCGAGCGTGATGGCGAGGCCGGTCTTCGGCAGGGCCAAGGTCTTCAACATGCTTTCGCGCACCATGACCCAGCCGGTGTGCTGGACGGGCTCGGCGACCGGGCCGTGGAACTCGGGCAACTGCACGATGCCGAAGGGGAACTCGTAGCCCCAGCGCTTGCGCCAATCCTGGATCATCGTGGAGAGCTGGAGGTGGTAGAGCGCGCCGTTCTCGAGGCTGTTGGCGTTGCTCTCGCCCTGATACCAGATCGCGCCCTGCATGGCGTAGCCGACGACCGGGGCGATCATGCCATTGAAGAGATTGGCCGGGCGCCAATTGTTGTAGGCTTGGTCGGTGGCCATCTGGGGCTGGCGGGGTGCGGGTTTGCCTTCGGTCTTGGCTTTCTCAACGGCGGCGGCCCATTGGGCCATCTGGCGTTCGTGGTCGGCCTTGGCCTTGGCGGCGTCGAAGGGCACGGCGAGGCGCTGGGCCCAGGTGTCCATCAGCGGCTTGAACTCCGCGCGGTCCTTCTGCACGTCGATGCTGGCCCAGGATTCGACCGGTGTGCCGCCCCAAGAGGAATGGATCAGGCCGACGGGCGTGCCGAGCTGGCGATGCAGTTCGCGGCCGAAGAAATAGAGCGTGGCGGAGAAGTGCGGGACGGTTTCCGGCGTGCAGACGATCCACGAGCCCTCGCAGTCGTCGAGCGGCTTTGGGCTGGGATTCTTCTTCACCGTGAACATGCGGATCGACGGAAAGCTGCCCGCTTTGGCTTCGCCTTCGGGATCGGCCGCGAGACGCACGGGCCACTCCATGTTCGACTGGCCGGAGCCGAGCCAGACTTCGCCGACGAGCACGTCGTTCACCGTGACGGTGTTCTTGCCCGAGACGGTCATGGTGAGCGACTGGCCGGCCTTCAACGCGCCGAGCTTCACCGACCACTTGCCGTCGGCTCCGGTCGTGGCGGAGGCTTTGCGGCTGCCGACCGCGACGGTGACTTTCTCGCCCGGATCAGCCCAGCCCCAGACGGGGAGCTTCATGTCGGCCTGGAGGACCATGTGGTCCGAGAAGATGGCGGGCAGCTTCACGTCGGCCCAGGCGGGCAGGACGAAGGCGGCGGCGGAGAGGAGCAGAAAGGAACGGTGGGAGAAGTGGCGCGGGTTCATCGGTTGGAGTGTCGGGACGATGGCGCGAGGCCGGACATTCATCCAAGGGAAAGTTGCGGCGGCTATTCGATGTCCCCGCGGCGGGCGGCGTAGGCGCAGTTGCGCAGCACGGCACGGAGCTCCTAGGGAACGGACGCGGCGGTTTGCTCCAGTGTCCTTCGGCCTGTTGTGCTCAAACTCATCGAGTTGCCTGGGAAGGGCGCACTTGTTTCCGAGATTTGCCGGTTCCTTTGATTTTCAAACGGGTTCTTACCGGTTCTGGGCGGCAAGAACCTGTTTTCCACGCAACCAACGCGCCGCGAGGAGTCCGCGCTTGGGACCGAAAACCAGCGCCAGCACGAAGCAGAGGGATTGGAAGAGGACGATGCAGGCGCTGGTGGAGCCGTTGAGGAAGAAGCTCACATAGACTCCGGCCACGCTGGAGAACACCGCCGTCGCCACCGCCACGGCGGTCATGCGGTTGAAGCGGTCCGTTAGTAGGTAGCCGACGCAGCCGGGGGTCACGAGCATGGCGACCACGAGGATGATGCCCACCGCCTGCATCGAGGCCACAATGGTCAGCGCGACCAGCGAGAGCAGCACGTAGTTCAACACGCCGATGCGGAGCCCGATGGTGCGCGCGTGGCTGGGATCGAAGCAGAAGAGCAACAGATCGCGCCGCATCACGGTGGCGACGACCAGCGCCGCTCCGGCGATGCCCGCCGCCTGGAGCACCAGCGGTTTCGGAATGCCGAGCAGGTTGCCGAAGAGGATGTGGTTCAGGTGCTGGTCGGATTCGACCTTGGTGAAGAGCACCAGTCCCAGCGCGAACAATCCCGTGAAGACCACGCCCATCACCGTGTCCTCCTTCACCCGGCTGTTGTTGCGGATGAAGCCGGTTCCCACCGCGCAGAGCAGCCCGGAGCAGAACGCGCCGATGGGCAGTGGAATCCCCATCCAGTAGGCCACCACCACGCCGGGCAGCACCGCGTGCGAAATGGCGTCGCCCATCAGCGACCAGCCTTTCAGCACGAGGAAGCACGAGAGAACCGCGCACACGGTTCCCACCAGCGCCGCGACAAGCATCGCGACGTTCATGAACTCGTATTGGAACGGCTCGCTCCAGCTCATGGTCGGGCCTCCCGGTTGGCGGCCAAGGCCAGAAGACGCTGCTTCCGGCTGGCGAGCATTCCGTGCTTGGGCGCGAAGACCAGCGCCGCCAGGAAGACGAGCGTCTGGAGCACGACGATGCAGCCGCCGGTCGAGCCGTCGAGATGGTAGCTGGCGTAGGCTCCGGCAAACGACGTGGCCGCGCCCATGCCCGCCGCGAGCCACAGCATCCGGCCGAAGCGGTCGGTCAACAGATAGGCCGTCGCGCCCGGCGTCACCAGCATGGCCACCACCAGGATCGCGCCGACGGTTTGCAGCGCGGCCACCGCCGTGGCCGCCAGCAGCGTCAAGAGCACCAGATGCAGCGCGCGCGTGTTCAGCCCGATGGCCCCGGCCTGGGTGGGATCGAAGCTGAAGAGCACGAGGTCGCGCCATTTCAGGCCGAGGACCAGCAGGCTGACCGCCGAAATCACCACCACCTGCGCGATGTCGGCGTCCGAGATGCCGAGGATGTTCCCGAAAATGATGTGCTTGAGGCTGATGTTCGAGGGATTGAGCGAGATCAGCAGCAGCCCGGCGGCGAAGAACGTGGTGAAGACCACGCCGATGACCGCGTCTTCCCGCAAACGTGTTCGGCTCTTGATGAAGCCCATGCCCAGCGCCGCCAACAGCCCGGTGAAGAACGCGCCGACCGCGAACGGCAACCCGGCCCAATAGGCCACCGCCACTCCGGGAACGACCGCGTGCGAGAGCGCATCGCCCATCAGCGACCAGCCCTTGAGCGTGACGAAGCAGGACAGGAAGCCGCAGACGCCGCCGATCAGCGCGCTGACCCACATCGCCTTCAGCATGTAGTCGTATTGGAACGGGATGGCGAGCTGCTCGATCACACGTCGTCGTCCTCCTCCGCCCGTTGTTTGACCACGTCTTCACGGCCGGTCCGCTGGCTGTATTCCACGTGGCCGTCCTTGCCGAAGACCAGCGGGCGTTCGTCGTCGCTCAGCACCGTGACGGTGCGGCCGTCGTGCTTTTGGATGGTCGATTCGTCGAAGCGGAAATGGCGCAGCGTGCCGCCGAAGGCCAGGGCGAGGTTCGATTCCGTGAAAACTTCGGGCGTGGGCCCGGAGGCCAGCACCGTGCGGTTGATGATGACCGTGTGGTCGCAGAACTCGGGGACGGAGCCGAGATTGTGGGTGGAGACGAGCATGATGCAGCCGGCTTCCCGCAGCTCCCGCAGCAACGCCACGATGGCGGCCTCCGTCTTCACGTCCACGCCGGTGAACGGTTCATCCAACAGGATCACCCTTCCCTCCTGCGCCAAGGCGCGCGCCAGGAACACGCGCTTCTTCTGCCCGCCGGAAAGCTCGCCGATCTGCCGCTCGCGGTAGTCCCACATCTGCACCCGACGCAGGCTCTCCTCCACCATCGCCTTGTCCCGGGCCCGCGGCAGGCGGAGAAAATTCATGTGGCCGTAGCGGCCCATCATGACCACGTCCCACACGCTCACCGGAAAGGTCCAATCGACTTCCTCGGACTGCGGCACATAGGCCACCCAGTTGCGGCGTTGGGCCACAGAGACCGGTTCCCCGCCGATCTCCACTCTGCCCTGAGCGGGCCGGATGAAGCCCATGATCGTCTTGAAGAGCGTCGATTTGCCGCTCCCGTTGATCCCGACCAGCGCGCTGATCGTCCCGGCGTGGAGCCGGAACGACGCGTCGCGCACCGCCACGTTCCCGTTGTTGTAGGTGACGGTGATGCGGTCCACCACCACGTCCAGACGCGGCGGTTCGGAACGGATCGGCGGGTTCTTCATCGGGTCGAAAGCCCCTTCACCAAAACCGCGGCGTTGTATTCGAGCAGCTTCAGATAGGTCGGCGCATCGCCCTTCGCGTCCGTCAGCGAGTCCACGTAGAGCACTCCGCCGTAGCGCGCGCCCGTTTCCTTGGCCACCTGCTTCATCGGCTTGTCGCTGATCGTGCTCTCGCTGAAGACGACCGGGATGGACTGCTTCCGCACCGTGTCCACCACCTTGCGCACCTGCTGCGGCGTGCCCTCCTCGTCGGCGTTGACCGGCCACAGGTAGAGCTCCTTCAACCCGTAGTCGCGGATCAGATACGAGAACGCCCCCTCGCTGCTGACCAGCCAGCGACGCTCCTCCGGGATCTTGGCCAACTGCTCGCGCAACGGGCCGTCCACCGCCTTCAGCTTCGCCGTGTAGGCGGCGGCGTTGCGGGCGTAGATCTCCGCGTTGGCCGGATCGAGCTTCGTCAGCGCCTTGCGGATGTTCTCCACATAGATCACGGCGTTCGACGGCGACATCCAGCTGTGCGGATTCGGCTTCCCGAGATACGGACCCTCGGCGATGCCCATCGGCGCGATGCCCTCGCTGAGCACCGCCTCCGGCACGCCCTTCAGGTTGGCGAAGAACCGCTCGAACCAACGCTCCAGCCCCATGCCGTTCCACAGCACCAGGTCGGCCTTCTGCGCCTTCACGATGTCCAGCGGCGTGGGCTCGTATTCGTGGATCTCCGCGCCGGGCTTGGTGATCGACTCGACGATGGCGGCGTCACCGGCCACGTTCTGGGCCATGTCCTGGAGGATGGTGAAGGTCGTGACCACGCGTTTGGGAGCCGCCCAACCCGGCACCGCCAGGACCGCGACGGAAAGAAGAAGAATCCACAGTTTCATGCGGCGGAATCTATGGACCCGATGTTCGGCGTCAACACCAATGTTAGCTTTGTCTAACTTTTAATGTTCATCCTCTCATCCGGAGCTTGCCGGACAATCCCAACCCGCCCCCAACAGTGCCCGGTCAAAACCCGCTGGCCCCCAGCTCCCCTCGCCGGTTAACTCCCCCCGTGATTCCGCAGGACCTCCAGCTCATCGGGGACGAACTCGCCATCAAGTGGCCCGACGCGACCGAGACGTTCCATCGCCTGGAAAGCCTCCGCCGGGCCTGCCCCTGCGCGGGCTGCGCTGGCGAGATGGACATCATGGGCAACGTTTCCAAGGCGGCTCCCAGCCCGCTCGGTCCCTCCGCCTTCCGCCTGCGCCGCTGGATTCCGGTCGGCGGCTACGGACTGCAGCTCGTCTGGGACGATGGCCACAGCACCGGCATCTACTCCTGGGAATACCTGGCCAAGCTGTCGTAGTGCCTGGCGGGAATCCGCCCCCCACGGGCCAACCTTGAGACTACATATCCTTCCGCCTTTCCGCGCGCTCACACCGAAGGATAGAACGGCCACTCCGATCTGGGCCTGCCCAAAGCCTCCTGCTCCGCCGGAATCCGGCCGCGTTCCATGTGCAGCGGCTGGAAATCCCGGCCGCTGCGGCGGCGAAGGTCTTCGAGGATCTGGAACCCGGCCACGTCGCTGTCGCCGAAATGGTGGCACTTCAAACCCAATGGAAGCCGCCGAAGCAACGCCAAGGTGGCCGATCCGGCGAAGCTCGTTTGGATGAGCAGCACGCCGCTCCGCAGCTTGGCCAGTTCGTGGAAGCTGGTTTCGTTCTCCACCGTCAGGCACCGCGCGGCGTTGGTTTCAATCGCTTCGGCCCGTTCAATGTCGGCCAAGGATAGTCGAAATGCTCCGTGCAAACGTCCGAGATCCAGCCATCCACC
>CBFGQE010000129.1:0-7937 GCA_965650815.1 uncultured bacterium | reverse complement strand
CATCGCGTTCATCTCATCGCGCAGGCGGGCGGCGGTCTCGTAGTCCTCCTGCTGGACGGCTTCCTTGAGCTTCTTGTCGAGGGTGGTGAGGCGTTCGGAGATGTCCACCTTGCGGCGCAGCACGACGGGCACCTTGCCGGTGTGGTGGGTGCCCTTGTGCATGGTCTTGAGCAGAGACTCCAAGCCCTCGGAGAAGGTGTTGTAGCACTCGGAGCAGCCGAGGCGGCCGTTCTTCTTGAAGTCGGCCTGGGTGAAGCCGCAGCGCGGGCACTTCAGCTCCTCGCCCTCGCTGCCCTGGGCGATCTCCTGGCTGGCACCGAGACCGAGCAGCAGATCCGCCAGCGAGAACCCGGCGGGATCGTTCACGCCCTTCTCTTTGGCGCAGGCCTCGCAGAGGTCCACCTTCTGCATCTTGTCCCCGACGATCTGGGTCAGGTGGACCTTGGCGACGTTCTGTTTGCAAACCATGCACTGCATAAGTTCAACGGTATATCGGCTCCCCGACACGCTGGGTCAAGGCGCGGAACTCGCCGACCAGCTTCTTGGTGATCGGTCCGGGCTGGCCCGTGCCGATGATCCGCCCGTCCACCTTGGTCACGGGGATGATCTCGGCGGCGGAACCGGTGAGGAAGCATTCGTCCGCGTTGAAGACGTCGTAGCGGGTCAGGTTCGGCTCCGAGACCTCGATGCCGCCCTGTTTGGCCAGCTCGATGACCGTGCCCCGGGTGATGCCGTAGAGCGCGCCGGCGGAGAGCGGCGGCGTGACCATCTTGCCGTCCTTGAGGAGGAAGATGTTGTCGCCGGTGCATTCCGCGACGAAGCCCTCGGAGTTCAACATGATGGCCTCTTCGACGCCGGCGTTGTTCGCCTCGATCTTGGCCAGGATGTTGTTCAGGTAGTTGAGCGACTTGATCGCCGGGTTCAGCGCGCTGTGGAGATTGCGCACCGTGGGAACGGTGACGATGGCCATGCCCTTCTCATACATCTCGGCCGGGTAGAGCTGGATGGTGCCGGCGATGACGATGACCGAAGGCTTCTTGCAGCGGTTGGGGTTGAGCCCGAGCGTGCCGACGCCGCGGCTGACGATGAGGCGGATGTAGCCGTCGCGGATGTCGTTGGCGGCGCAGGTGTCCACGACCGCCTTGCAGATCTCCGCGTGGGAGAGCGGGATGTCGAGCAGGATGGCCTTGGCCGAGTAGAACAGCCGGTCGATGTGCTCCTTGAGCTTGAACACCCGGCCGTTGTAGGCGCGGATGCCCTCAAAGATGCCGTCGCCGTAGAGAAAGCCGTGGTCGAACACGGAAACCTTCGCGTTCGCTTCGTCGTAGAACTGACCGTCGATGTAGATCTTCATTCGCCGCGCGGAAACTACGGGAAAGGTTTCCGGCGCTGCAACTGGCGAGTGGAACGGGCTGATGGACGGAAACAAAACGGGACCGGAGGTTGATCCGGTCCCGTCGAACGCCCAGCAGGATGGCTGGCCTATCCGATCTTGGCGATGGCCGCATCGAGGCGCTTCAGCACGCGCTCTTGGCCCAGCGCCTCCAGCAGATGATAGAGGCTCGGACCGACGGTCTTGCCGGTGGCGGCGAGGCGGGTCGGATGCACCAGGACGCCGGTCTTCACGCCGGTTTCGGTGGCGACGGATTTGAGGGCGTTTTCCAATCCGGTGGCGTCAAAGGTGGCCAAGGCGGCGAAGACCTCGCGCAGCTTTTGCAACCGGGGCTTGTTTTCGGGGATCAAGCTCTTGGCCGCTCCAGCCGCGTCGTATCCGGTGACTTCGGTGAAGTAGAAACCACCAAAGGCCGGCAGCTCGGCGAAGTGTTTGATCTTCTCCTGACAGGTCTTGAGCGCGGCGCGGATGTAGTCCGGGGCGAATCCGTCCAGCGAGATTCCGGCGCGGCCGAAGGCCTCGCGGGACAGCGCCTCGAAGCGCTCGGGCGACATCAGGCGGATGTATTCGCCGTTCACCCAATGCAGCTTGTCGAGGTCGAAGCCCGCGTTGTGGCGAAGGATCTGCGGCAGGTCGAAGAGCTGCACGACCTCGTCCCGGGAAATGATCTCGCGGTTCCCCTTGGGCGACCAACCGAGGAGGCTGAGGTAGTTGACCACCGCTTCCGGCGCGTAGCCTTCAGCCATGTAGCCGGTGAGCGAAGCGCCGGTGTCGCGCTTGCTCATCTTGGACTTGTCCTTGTTCAGGATGAGCGGGATGTGGGCGTATTGCGGGGGCTCGACGCCGAAGGCCTTGAAGAGCGCGATGTGCTTGGCGGTGTTGCTGAGATGGTCCTCGCCGCGGATCACGTGGGTGATCTTCATCTCCAGGTCGTCGATGACGTTGACCAAGTGGAAAACGGGTTTGCCGTCGCTGCGCACGATGACGAAATCGGGGTCCATCTTCTCGCGGTCGGTCAGCTCGCGGGTGACGTTGCCAACGACGAGATCGGGAATGACCACGGGCTCGCGCTGCATCCGGAACTTCACGGCGCCTTCGTGGTCGTAGGCGAGGCCCTTGTCCTTCAGCTCCTGCACGCGCTTTTTGTAGATCTCCGAGCGGACGGACTGGAAGTAGGGGCCATAGTCGCCCTTGCTGGGGCCCTTGTTGTCGCCGGTCAGCGGACCTTCATCCCAATCCAGGCCCAGCCAGCGCAGGCCGTTGAGGATGACATCGACGGCTTCCTGGGAATTGCGGGCGTCGTCCGTGTCCTCGATGCGGAGCACGAAGGTGCCTCCGGTGTGGCGGGCGTAGAGCCAGTTGAACAGGGCGGTGCGGGCGCCTCCGATGTGGAGGTAGCCGGTGGGGCTGGGGGCGAAACGGACGCGGACGCTCATGGTTTCAAAAATTGGGGGGAGACCTTGGCGTTCGGGTCGGGCGGAAGCAAGCCCGGCGCTGGACGGCTCAGTTGAGGATGAGCTTCATCTCTTCCCGGTTCAAACCAGAGTCGTCCAGGGAAGCCCGCAAGCGGGTATATTCCGAGACCCGGTCATTGGCCTTCATCACGGCGGCGGCCACGGCGCGCCACTGGGGGGGAAGGATGTTGACCTGGCTCTTGATCTCGTCGATCAGGGCCATGGCGCGTTTCGGCTCGCCGTTGCGCAGGTAGCCGAAGGCGGTGAGCACGGTGAAGACGGGCTGGTCAGGGTGAAGCCGGGAGAGAGCGGTGGCGGATTCCAGGGCCTGCCGCTGCTGCTGCTTGAGCAGGAGGTTCAGGTAGATCATGGAGGCGACGGCGCTGGGGTCCGAGCGGCCGGAGGCGTCAGTGACCCGGGCCAGGCGCACGGCGCATTGGCGGGCCAACTCGAACTGGGACAGGCTGCGAGCGATGCGGTAGGTTTGGCGGTTGGCTTCCCTGCCGAAGCGGTCATCGTTGAGGAAGGCGGAATAGGCCCGGAGCGCGACGTCCTTTCTGCCCATGCGTTCGGACTCGACCGCGACGATGCGCGCCTTCAACGGGTTGTTGGTGGTGGCGGTGACGAGGCGGGACCAGATTTCGTCGGCACGCTTGGCTTCGCCCTGTTTGGCCGCCATGTGGGCGCGGACGCAGTCAGCCACGACAGGATCGAGCGGGGAATTGGTCCGGACCAGGACCTGTTCGACCGTATTCCAGCGCTTCAACCCGATGAGGGAATCGATGTGGATGGAAAGCAGGGTGAGATTGGTGCCTGTGGCTTCCAGGGGCAGGAGGGAAAGGGCTTCGTCATGGGCGGACTTGGCGTTCAGCCAGGCGGCAACTTCGGAAAGGGTTTCGGTGTTGGTGCTGGTCAACGAGGAAACCACGGAGCGGATGACGGTTTCCTTGCTGCTGGGCTGGGCGATGATCTTGAGGTCGCCAACGAGGGTCAGGTCCTCCGTTTCCCGGCCTGCTTCGCGAATCCATTTCAGCATCTCGTCCGCTTCGCCCGGGTTCAGGTCACCGGTGGCCACGAGGGCTTTCCAGGCCTGGAAGCGCATCGAATTGGTGCGCTTGGCCAGATCCCAGAGCAGGCGTCGGCCGTCCAGTCGATCCTTGGAGGTGTCCTCGGTCGCGAGGAGGGAGCCGAGCTTGAACTGGATCTCGGCGTCCTCCGGCGCGCCCACGAGCGCGCGTTTGCCCACGATCACCGCCATCTCACGGTCGCCCTTGAGGCGGAAGAGATCGGAGGCGAGCACGAGGGAGCGCGGCGGCGGGGGCTTGGTCATCATCAGATACGTCATCTGCTCGGCCGCAATGTCGAGACGGCCGATGCGCAGAAGAAAATCGACGTAGTCCTGGCGCTCCTGGAGCGTCACGCCGGAGCGGCGGATGATGCCGTTCCAGAGCTCGTTGGCGCGGGCGACGCTGATCTTCTCCGAGGCGCGTGCGGTCTGTCTGCGATATTCCTGGCCCTTTGGGTTGAGCTGGCTGGCGAGCTGGTAGAACTCGATGGCCGCCTCCCAGTCCGCGGCGGCGAAGGCTTCGGCTCCGGCGGCGGCGAAGTGCCCGGCCCGCCAGACCTTGGCCTCGGCGTAGGCCGGGGGCACGGAGAAGTAGAGCACGACGACCATCACCGCGGTGACGGCGAGCCCGATGGACCAACCGATGATCCGGGAAACGATGTTGGCCTTGGGTTTCTGGGAGGCCTTTTCCGATTTGGCGGAGTTTTCCATGGTCGCTTACTTCGCCGCCGTTTGGGCGGGTTCGACTTTCCCGACGTAGTCGAACATCCGGTTGACGATGTCCTCGATCACTTCGCGGGTCGGCTCCGTGTCCTGGTAGTAGAACACGAGAGAGACGATCTCCATGGCGGACTTGCGGTCCGCCGCCTCCTTCAGCCAGGGAACGGCGGTGCCCCGGTCGAAGGTTTCGCGGGCGTAGTTGATGTCCACCGGACGGCCGTCGCGCCAGACGCCCCAGACCTGGATGGCGGTGGTTTCCCGGTTCTTGAACTTGAAGGAATACCACATGAGGTCCTTCTGCCCGACCTTGACCTGGATCTTCTTGGGTTCTTCCTGGATGACCCAGCCGGCGCCGGTCATGCAGACATCGGGACGGTGGCCGAGGATGAAGATGCTGCCGGCGGAGGGCTTCCAGTAGAATTGGTAACCGGCGATGCCGAGGGCGATGCGCGGGTCCTGCGCCTCGAAGTTGATGCCGGTGGTGGGCTTGAGCTCGTCCATCACCTTCTTGGAGGGTTCCTTGGGCGTGATGTCCGGGGAAAGCACCAGATAGGGGCTCTGCTGGTGCTCGATACGCAGCTCCTGGATGGCGGACCAGCCGACCAAGCCTAAGAAGCCGAAGGTGGCCACCAGCGCGGCCAAGCGGAGGCCGCCGGTGCGCTTCAAGGGGCGGGAGACGGCCACAAGGGTTTCCTTGGCGCTTGCGCCCCGGCCCAAGGGGCGGTTGTTGAGCCAGCGCCCGCCCAGCCACACGATCACGGGTAGCCCGAGGGAAACGAGCCCGCCGACCCAGTCATGGACGGTGTTTTCCATGCCCAAGAAGCCGTAGTTCCGGTCAAGCACCTCCAACCCCTCCAAGTCCACGGCCCAGCAGAGCAGGAAGGTGCGGAGCAGGTTGAGCAGCACCGCGCCGGAAAAGGCGATCAGGACCATGGCCCAGCGCCGGGGCACCGAGAGCATGAACAGCTCGCCGATGGCGATGCCATACATGATGCCCGACTGGAGCGAGCGGATTCCGGAGCAGGCCTCGTCGATGCCGACGCGGCCGGGCTTCATGGCGATGACCGTGCCCTCGCGCTGGGCGATGAAGCCAAGCCAATGGAGGATCTCGGTGATCACCGCGGAAACTTTCTGGGCCAGGCCCGCCACGATCGGCTGCTCGATCACGGAGAGCCAAGGGGCGGAGATGAGGAAGAAGCAGGTCGGGAAGATCATCGCCTTGCGCAGCTTCTTGCCGCCCATCCAGCCCAGGGTCAGGAGGGTGATGGCTACGGCGTTAGCCCCGATGACCCAGACCAGCGTGCGGGAGAGCGGGCTGCGTTGGCGCGCCAGCTCCAGCGGGGTGATGGCGGCGCAAAGCAGCAGCAGGAGGAAAATGCCCAGCGCGGTATCTCGCGCCTTGGGCGGGTTCAGGGAGGCCGGGTTGTTCGCGGCGAAGAGCGTCAGCCGTCGCCAGAAAAAGAACGCCCCGAGCATGGGCACCAGCCAGCCGTAGGCGTATTGCGGCAGGTGGGTCCAGTATTGGGAGAAGGCGTGGAAGGTCCAAAGCCACGCGACGGCGATGATCGCCAGCGGAGGCCATTGCAATTTGGGAGCCTTTCCAACCCCCGCCGCCTCCGGTGCAGCAGCTACACTTGGATTCATGGGAGCGAACTATACGGATGCATCAAACCTTGGCAATGGCCCAACGGCTACGACCGGAAAGCCTCGCCGCCTGCTCTGACGGAGGAAACCCTTTCCCGCTCAAGCGGAAATGGGCTGCGAATCCAATACCGCCACGGCGGCGGCATGCCCGTTCGTGTGGGTCAGGCTGAGGTGGATGGACGCGACGCACCGCAGGCGCATGAGCGCGGAGCCCTTGGCGGAAAGCTCGATCTGCGGCGCGCCCGAGCCCCGGTGCCGCACGACGATGTCGTGCCAGCCCAGCTCGGAGCCGATGCCGGTGCCGAAAGCCTTGGAGACCGCTTCCTTGGCGGCAAACCGAGCGGCGATGGACCTGGCCGGATGTTTCTGCGAGGAGCAGTAGGCCAGTTCATCCGGATGCAGCACCCGTTCGGCAAAACGTTCGCCGAAGCGCTCCAAGGCGGTCTCGATCCGCGCGATCTCGACCAGATCGATGCCGATGCCCACGACCATTTCTCAGCCCCGGTAATCTTTCATCAGGGCCAGCATGTCCGTCACGGCCCGGGAGATCCCGGTGAAGACGGCGCGGCTCACGATGCTGTGCCCGATGTTGAGCTCCTCCAGATGGGGCACGACGTGCAGCACCGGCAGGTTCTCGTAGTTCAAGCCGTGCCCGGCATTGACGCGCAGGCCGAGTTGCTTGGCGAGGCGGGACGCGCCGCTCAACCGGCCCAGTTCCTCGTTGCGGCGGTCCTTGTGGTGGAAGTGTTCGGCGTAGGCCCCGGTGTGCAGTTCGATGAAACCGGCTCCGGTCCGGGCCGCCGCTTCGATCTGCGGCAGATCCGCGTCGATGAACAGGCTGACCTCGATGCCGGCGTCGGCGCACTTCGCGCAGGTCTCCTTCAGCGCCGCTTCGTGCCCGAGCACATCCAAGCCGCCCTCGGTCGTCAGTTCCTGCCGCTTCTCCGGCACGAGGCAGACGATGTCCGGCTTCAAAGCCAGGGCAATCGCCACGATCTCCGGCGTGTTGGCCATCTCCAGGTTCAACCGCGTCCGGATCGAGTCGCGCAGGCGGCGCACGTCGCGGTCCAGGATGTGGCGTCGGTCCTCGCGGAGATGCGCGGTGATGCCATGCGCACCGGCGGCTTCGCAGGCCAAGGCCGCCGCCACCGGGTCGGGTTCACCCGTGGACTGTCCGCGATAGCGGGCTTCGCGGATCGTGGCGACGTGGTCGATGTTGACGCCCAGTTTGAGCATGGAGGTCAGGGGTTGCCGGGAAAAGCGGGAGCCGGGGCGGCTTTGCGGACGGCGGCGATGCTGGCCGGAGAATCGGCCAGCCAACGGGCCAGATGCACCAGCTCGAAGCCGGTCAGGCCCAGATGGGACTTGCGGTTGAACCCGAGCTTGCCGTCCTTCCCCAGCGTCAGTTCGGTGATGGTGTTGCCCAGGCCTTCGCCGGTGCTTTGCAGGAAGCGTTCGGTGGTGCTGAAGGGCACGCGGACCTCGGCGGGGGTCTTGAGCGAAGTGCCTTGGCCGATGGCCGGCGCGAGCTGGCTCAACACGCGCCAGTAGCCGACGCGCTCCTGGGAGATTTCCCAGTCGTAGAGCACGACATCGTCGCGGCCGGTGAACTGTTGCAGCAGCCCTTCCGGGGCTGGCTGGGTGTTGCGGTGGGGCAGGG
>CBFGQE010000128.1:0-7958 GCA_965650815.1 uncultured bacterium | reverse complement strand
ACCTACAACCCCCGCTTCGACATCTCCGGCAAGGTCGCCTCGGTCATCAAGTTCGCCAACGACATCACCGGCCGGAAGAAGGCCGAGGCCAGCCTCAAGGCCACGATGAACTCCGTCTCCCAGAACGCCCAGACCCTCGCGTCCGCGTCCGAGGAGCTGTCCGCCGTGGCCCAGCAGATGAGCTCCAATTCCGAGGAGACCACCGCCCAGGCCAACGTCGCCGCCGCCGCCGCCGAGCAGATCAGCAAGAACATCACCACGGTGGCCACCAGCGCGGAGGAGATGAGCGCCAGCGCCAAGGAGATCGCCAAGAACGCCGCCGACGCCGCCCGCGTCGCCACCCAGGCGGTCAAGGTCGCCGACGACACGTCGCGCACGGTCAACAAGCTCGGCACCAGCAGCACCGAGATCGGCAAGGTCATCAAGGTCATCACTTCCATCGCCCAACAGACGAACCTGCTCGCCCTCAACGCCACCATCGAGGCCGCCCGCGCGGGCGAGGCCGGCAAGGGCTTCGCCGTCGTCGCCAACGAGGTCAAGGAGCTGGCCAAGCAGACCGCCGCCGCCACCGAGGACATCAGCCAGAAGATCGAGGCCATCCAGACCGACACCGTCGGCGCGGTGAAGGCCATCGGCGAGATCGGCACGATCATCGGCCAGATCAACGACATCCAGAACACCATCGCCAGCGCGGTGGAGGAACAGACGGCGACCACCAACGAGATCGCCCGCAACACCAACGAGGCCGCGCGCGGCAGCTCGGAGATCGCCCGCAACGTCACCAGCGTCTCCCTCGCCGCCAAGAGCACCTCCGAGGGCGCCGCCAACACCCTCACCGCCGCCAGCGAGCTGGCCAAGCTCGCCGCCCAGCTCCGCGCCATCGTGGATGCCGCCGGCCTGAAGTGACCCGGCCCGCTCCGTTCTTTCGTCCCGGCGGTCCCGGCATCGGGACCGCCTCCATGCCTTACCGATGAAAATCCTGATCGTTGACGATTCCCGCACCATGCGGACGCTGCTGGGCTCCTTCGCCGCGAACCTTCCCGCCGAGGTGTTCCACGCCGCGGACGGCCAGCAGGCGCTGGTGGAGATCGCCAAGCACCAGCCGTTCGACCTCGTGCTGCTGGACTGGGACATGCCGGTGATGAACGGCCTGGAGACCCTGAAGATCCTCCGCGCCAACCGCGCCTACGACGACATGAAGATCATGATGGTCACGGCGCAGTCCGCCATGGAGTCCGTCGCCGAATCCATCGAGTGCGGCGCGAACGACTACCTGATGAAGCCGCTGAACGAGGAGATGTTCCGAGAGAAGCTCCAGTTGCTGGAGTTGATCGCCTGATCCACGCGGACCAAGCCCCGAACTTTTTCAGATGCCCAAGATCCGGATACTGGTCGTCGATGACGCCGTCGTGATGCGCAAGCTGATCACGGAGTCCTTGTCCAAGGACGCCGACCTCGAAGTCGTGGGCGCGGCGGCCAATGGCAAGATCGCCCTGGCCAAGATCCCGCAGGTCAACCCCGACCTCGTCGTGCTGGACGTGGAGATGCCGGAGATGGACGGCGTGGCCACGCTGCGCGAGATCCGGAAGGTCTATCCCAAGCTGCCGGTCATCATGTTCAGCACCCTGACCGCGCGCGGGGCCTGCACCACGCTCGACGCGCTGTCGGCCGGAGCCACCGACTATGTGACCAAACCGGCGAACGTGGGCAACGCGATCGAGAGCATCCAGCGCATGGAGACCGAGCTCCTGCCCAAGATCAAACACCACTGCCGCGAACTCCTGGCGGAACGCCCGGTCTTCCCCGCCCGCATCGCCGGCCCATCGGCGACGCCGAGTTTCCCTTCGCTCACGGGCGGCCCCGTGGATGTCGTCTGCATCGGCTCCTCGACCGGCGGGCCGAACGCCTTGGCCGACGTTTTCCGCGCCTTTCCGACCGTCTTCCCCGTGCCCATCGTGGTCGTGCAGCACATGCCGCCGCTCTTCACCCAGATGCTGGCGCAACGGCTCGACACGCTCGGCACCCTGCGGTTCCACGAAGGCACGGATGGCCAGATCCTCGAACCCGGCCACGTCTATCTCGCACCGGGCGGACGCCACATGGAGGTCCGCCGTTTCGGCGCCCGCACCGCGCTGCGCCTGACGGACGAACCGCCGGAGAATTCCTGCCGTCCCGCCGTCGATGTGCTCTTCCGCAGCGTGGTCGCCGTCTTTGGCGGCCGCGTGCTCGGCGTCGTCCTCACCGGCATGGGCCAGGACGGGCTGCGCGGCTGCGAGCTGATCCGTGAAAAGGGCGGCCAAGTGGTGGTCCAGGACGAGTCCTCCAGCGTGGTCTGGGGCATGCCCGGCTACGTGGCCCAGGCGGGCCTGGCCGAACGGGTCCTGCCGCTGGGCCAGATCGCCCCGGAGATCCTGCGCCGCCTCCGCGTCGCGCTGCCCCAGCCGGCCTTCGCCTGACCATGGCCATCTCCGCCCCAGACTTCGACTACGTGGCCGACCTCGCGCGGCGCAACGCGGCCATCGTGCTGGAACGCGGCAAGGAATACCTCGTCGAAAGCCGCCTCACCCCGCTCGCGCAGAAGGAGGGATTCTCCTCGCTGGAGGATTTCGTCTCCCAGCTCCGCCTCGATCCCGTGCCCGGCCCGCGCCTCGGCCGGGTCATCGACGCGTTGACCACGAACGAAACGCTCTTCTTCCGCGACCACCATCCCTTCGAGGCGCTGAGGAAGGGCGTGCTTCCCGGGCTCATCGAGGCCCGGGCCGCCACGAAGAAGCTCACCATCTGGTCCGCCGCCTGTTCCACCGGCCAGGAGCCCTACAGCATCGCCATGCTGCTTCGCGACTCCTTCCCCCAGCTCAGGGACTGGCAGCTCTCGATCATCGCCACCGACCTTTCCCCGCGCGTCCTCCAGCAGGCCCGGCTCGGGCAATACAACCAGATCGAGGTCAACCGCGGCCTCCCCGCCATCTGCCTGGTGAAGCACTTCACCAAGGAGGGCGACACTTGGACGCTGAAGGAGGACATCCGCAAGATGGTCGAATTCCGCATCCAGAACCTGATCCATCCCTTCACCGCCCTGCCCGTCTGCGACGTAGTCTTCATCCGGAACGTCCTCATCTATTTCGACGTGCCGACCAAACAGGGCATCCTCCGCAGCATCCGCCGCCAGCTCGCGCCCGACGGCTACCTCTTCCTCGGCACCGCCGAGACCACGCTGAACCTCGACGCCGGCTTCAAGCCCGCGACCTTCGGCCCCGCCGTGGCCTACCAGCCGGTCTCGGCGAGCCGCTGATCCGGCACGTGGGCGGATCTCCGCGTCCGCAAGACCGCTCGTCCGGGAAAAGCGGTCCGATCCTGTCTCACAACACAGCCTTCCCGAGAAACGCGGCGAAGCTGGAATGCTTCGGAGGGTGTTGACGAAAGGGTCTGGAGATCGCCGTTGCTGTCAAAGCGCGGCGGGGCGTTCGTCCACGGAAATGGCGCCTTGCGGATCGCCGAAATGGGGCCGGAGGACGGAACGGTCCGGAGGAGACCGGGGGGAGGAAGCCGCGACCGGGAACCGGTTCGCGGGGACAAACTGCGCTTCAGGAATAGGCGGCCCATCCCGCTTGGCTCGCGCCGGAGTAGCGCTGCATGCGGCGGAGATTCTTTGCGGTGCCTTCGATCTGCTCGCGTTCCCGCAGGGCTTCTTCGCGTTTTTCGGCGAGGAGCGTGCCGTTGAAGCGTTCGAGCTGGATCAGCTCGGCCATGAGGGCGCGGACCAGCGGGTCTTGGCCGGGATTGTCGTCGGCGGGCGCGTCGGCGTAGCAGTCCTGGATGCGGCGCTGGAGATGCACCTTGGAGTCCTGGATGCGGTTCAGATCCGTCCAGCGTTCCTCCTGGATGGCGACGGATTCGGCGATGGAGCTGTCGCGCCATTCGCCCAGGACGAGCAGCAGGGGTTGGGAATGGGCGCTCATGTCAGGCCACCATCTGGTTGTTGGGCTCGGGCTTTTCGATGCCCTGCTGGAGCATCTGCGCCCAGGTGTCGCGGAGCACGCGGAGGCGGCCGATCACGTCGTCGATGCCTTCGCGCTCCTTGCGCTGGTTGCTCTCCTGGAGGCGGCGGTCCATGTAGGTGTAGAGCCGGCGGAGGTGGAGCGAGATCTCGCCGCCCTCGGCCATGTTCAGGGTGACGTTCAGCTCGTTCACGATGGCCTGGGCGCGGAGGATGTTGTTGTTGATCGTCCGGTGGAACTCCAGCGGGTCCTCGTGCTGGAAGCCCACCAGGGCGCGTTCCAGGAAGCCGATGGCGCCCTCGAAAAGCATCAGCACCAACTGGCCCGGGCCGGCCGTCTTGGTGGCCACCTGCCGGTAGCTCTGCCATGGGTTGCGGTTGATCATCTTCGTGAAGGGGGACGGGAAGTTGCGACGATGGATCAGGCCTCGCCGAAGTTGATGGCGAGCAGCTGGGAGATGCGGCGGATGCCCTCCGGCGGCGGGTAGTTCACGTCGGCGACCAGCTCGCGGCCCCGTTGGACCACTTCGGGACGCACGTCCGGCAGGTTGCGGAGGTTTTCCTCCAGCCGTTCGCTGCTGGAGAAGTCCACGGACCGGCTTTCGGCCGACGCGGGCTTGGCGGCGGGCTTGCTCAGTTGCGCCGGATCGACCGACGCCGCCTGATAGTTGGGTTTGATTTCCATAAACGTCACTCTCTATTGGCAGGCCCTGTTCGTCGCAGCGGATGATCATTTTCATCCACACTGTCCTATTCGGCAGCCCGCCGGAAAACTTTAGCAAATTGTGGTCACCTGTCCGGCATCGTGCCCAACAATGTGGCAATAACGTATCGCGAGAACCGGCGCGGCGAATCCAGGACCGATTGGGAGTCGAACGGCGTCTCGCTCCCGCCCTTCATTTCGTCCAGGTAGAACTGCCGGGCCCCGTTCGAGACCGTGGGGTTGCCCGCGTCCAATAGATCGTCCACCGACCAGAGCACCCGGCCGGACTGCACCTCCAGCAGCGTCATGCGCAGGCCGATGGCCAGCGGCGGATACGCGCGGTAGGTGGTGATCTCGGGGAAAAGGACGGATTCCGCGCCGGTGTGTTTGCGGACGGATTCGAGGAAGTTCGCGGGGAGCCGGTCGGAGATGGCCCAGTCGCGGCGGCCGGACCAGCGGGCCAGATCCGCGCGGTTCACGTGGAAGACTTCGAGCCGGTGCTGGCGCTGGAGTTCCGCGAGCAACAGCCCGGAAATCGCCTCGGCGCCGGAGGCCTCCACCTCGCCGATGCGGGCGGTGGCGGGCAACAGGGCCACGCGGCGCACGGTCACGGGCAGCGTCTCGACGCTGCGGTGGACGTTGGCGGGAACATAGACGGGCCCGCGCACGGTGTCGCCCATCGGGATCGTTTTGCATCCCGTCAAAACCAGCAGCGCCGTGCCGGCCAGAGCCCTAAGAAAGTTTTGCGTCATCCAGTCGGTCCAGGAATGTCAGCGTCCGTTCCAACCAGGGTTTCAGTCTCAACTCGAGCAGCTGGGAGAATCCGATGACGTCCTCCCGTCCGCGCAGCAGCCGCTCGGCATCGTCGGTGATGCCCTGCAGCCGTTCCCAATGATCGAGGAACGTGGCCTCTCCCACCCTCAGTTGTTCCAAGGGCAGACCCCACAGTTCCTTCAGGAATCCGAGTCCCAGCATCGGCGTCCGCAGCCCCGGCGTCAGGTCGAGCCAGAGCCGGCGCACCACCGGCCAGTCGTTGATCAGCACGGTCACGACCATCGAATCGACCTCGCGGGCGAGCCGCTCGACCGATTGACGGGCGTTCAGGACCACCTCGGTCCCGAGATCCACCGGGCTCATCGTGGCGGCGGCCACGCGCTGGAACGTCGTCGTCGCGTTGTTCGCGAGCAGGACGTCCAGCGGCAGCCCGTCCACCAGGACGGACGCCAAGATCCGGCCCCGATCCATTGCGGCGGATTCGAGGAAACGGACCACGTTGTCCAGCGAGCCGATCGCCTCCTTGGGCACTGAAAGCATCTCGCCGTCCAGCATGACGACGGGCTTCGCGACCAATGGATACGGACTGCTCACGCAAACTGTATCGGCACACCGTCCGATGGCTTGAGAACGATCTCGACCGTCCGCCGCAACCCGTTGCCGGCACCCCGTTCCCGGCTTCCCGGCGAACGCGCGGAGCGGGCTTGCGGCCTCTCCACGGCCTTGGCTACCGGCGACTACGGCGCCAGCCCGGGCGTCACCGTGAAGCGGAACGCGCTCCGCACCCGTTCCGCCGCGACTTCGGCCTCGGCCCGGTTCCGCGCGTGGACCCGCGCGATGGCCGCGCCGGGAACCACCCTCTCCCCGATCCCCGGCAACCGGTCGATGCCCACGTGGGGATCGAGCCGGTCCCCTTTGGCCAGGCGCCCGCCGCCGAGATCGCGCACGACCTCGCCGATGATCCGCGCATCGATGTCGGCCACGAACCCGGCTTCCGTCGCGGCCACGTCCAGAACGTCGTCGGCCCAAGCGGACCGGGCCAGCTTGGCCCGATAGGCCGCCAGATCCACGCCCTGGGCCTCGAGCATCGCCTCCCATCGGCGCAGCACCGCGCCGCTCGCCAAAGCGTCCGAGGCTCTCTGGACGCCTTCGGGCACATCCGCCGCCCGGCCGGTGAGCCGCAGCAGATGACCGGCGCAGTCCAGCACCAGTTGGCGCAGGTCCTCCGGCCCACGGTTCTTCAGGCATTCGACCGACTCCACGACTTCCAGCCAGTTGCCCGCGCTCCGGCCCAGCGGCACGTCCATCGGCGTCAGGATCGCGTGGGTCCGAACGCCGCAGCTTTCGGCCATGCGCCCCATCGTCCGCGCCAGTTCCATCGCATCCTCGCGCGTGCGCATGAAAGCCGCGCGGCCAAACTTCACGTCCAGCAGCAGCGCGTCGAGCGATTCGGAGAGCTTCTTCGCGAGGATCGACGCCGTGATCAGCGGGATCGAAGGCACCGTGCCGCTCACGTCCCGCAGCGCATACATCAGCCGGTCCGCCGGCACCATCGCCTCCGTCTGCGCGCAGATCACGCAGCCGATCCCCTGCACCTGCGCGACGATCCGCTCCCGCGAAAGCCCCGTGGTGAACCCGGGAATGGACTCCAGCTTGTCCAACGTGCCGCCGGTGATGCCCAGCCCGCGACCCGAGATCATCGGCACCCGGAACCCCAGCTCCGCCAGGAGCGGGGCCAGCGGCAACGACACCTTGTCGCCCACTCCGCCGGTCGAGTGTTTGTCCACCAGCGGCCGGGGATCTTCCGGAAACGACAGCGTCTCGCCCGAGTCCCGCATGGCCAGCGTCAAGGCCCGCGTCTCGCCCGGGTCCATGCCGCGGAAGAAGACGGCCATGAGAAAGGCCGCCATCTGGTAGTCGGGAATCCGCCCGGCGGTGAACTCCTCCACCGTTTGGCGGATCGCCCCGGCGTCCAGCGCCGCGCCGTCGCGCTTGGCCTCGATCAACGAGAGAAAATTCATCGCCTCCCCTCAGTAACGGAGCCGCTTCGCCCGAAGCAAGCCGGGCGTCGTTCCCCGCCTCATTCCGGCGCGATCCGCACCTGGAAGAAGCGGTGCGTGGCAGGCCGGGAGACGAACCATTCCATCTCCGGGGCCTTTCCGGGCAGGTTGGTCAGCACCGTCATCGCCCCGGGATCGGTCCCGCCCAGCACCTGGTAAACCCGGTTCGTCGTCGCGGGCCAGCTCAGGCGCATCAGCCCCGTAGGCGCTCCCGACTGCGGCGGCCCGGAGGAGAAGATCGACAGGTCCGCGAGGAACGGCACGTCGGCCGCCATCGGATCTGTGCCGACCATCTGCTCGCGCGCGTTGCTCGAACCGTCGCCGTCGGAATCGTCCGCGCCGTTCTTGGCCAGGGTCTGCAGCCGGGCTTCTTCCCACACGTCGTCCAAGCCGTCGCGGTCCGTGTCCACGATCGGACTGCCGA
>CBFGQE010000127.1:0-7966 GCA_965650815.1 uncultured bacterium | reverse complement strand
CGCGACGGCGGCCGAAGTTTGCGCGAAAGGCGGGAGGAAGAGTTCCTCCCGCCTTCTCCATTTCGAGCACCCGGAGTGTGTTTAGTTCAGGAGCCCATCCGGACAACGCTTCGATCGCTTGGCTGGATGGCTGCGCCCGGTCGCGGAACCGGGCCGACAAGGCTTTGCCCGACCAAAAACACCGGATGGTTGTCGTCCAGCTTCCCCAAACCGGCTCTCACCCTGCTTCCGGCAAAGCTGGTTTTGCGGATGGGGTTTCAGGAGCCGCCGCCTCTCGCGTTCTTGCGAGCGGTCTTGGTGGTGGCTCGCTTGGGTTTCGGAGAGCGTTTGGCCGGAGCCGCAGAACGGTCGGAGGCTGCCCCGGCTTCTTCGTCCCCGATGGGCTCGATGGTGAACCGTGCGACGGGCACGCCGGAGTCGATGGCGCGATCCACGCCGATGAGCCGCCAGCTTGGTTTGAGCGTCTCCCATTCCTCGATGAAGGCGTCGAACTCGGTCGCGGACTCGGCCGAAAGCGGAAAGACGAGCCGTCGTGTGCTGGATCCTTTCTTCACCACCACGACGCCGATCCTTGTGCCGTTGGATTCTTCATCCGACGCGACATCGGCGACGGCCCACTTTGGAGGAAGCTGCGCCAAGTCTTCGAGCAACAGCTTGAACTCGGCGTCGGTCTCGGACGATAGCGGGACAACAAGCGTTCTGCTCATGGCGAGAGTGGAGGTTGGACCGCGTTACTGGATCTTCAGGTGTTTGAGGAAGAGCGCGAGCTTGGCGCGCCGGATCTCGTCGTTGCCAACGAGCGCGTCGTTGAGGTCTTCCTTCAGATCGTCGGCGTTCGCCGGGAGCTCCGGTGCTGCGCCTTCGATCAGTCCGGTTTCCACGGCCAAGGCCCAGGCTTCCCGGAGCTTCGCCTCGTTCGCTTCGGCAAAGAATTTCCGGGCCGTGGCTTGGCTGGTGCGGTGTTCCGCGAGCTGGCCGCTGAGTGCCTGGAAGTCGCGCTTGATGGAATCCACCGAGTTGCGGCCGGTGGCTGCTTTGCCCGTGGCGAAGACCTGGTGGAGCCGCATCGGCGCGGTCGCTCCGGTGCTGGCGACGGAGAACGACGGCAGGAAGAGCGAGCCGCTGGAGAAGTCCATCTTGGACAGGACCGGATACGCCTTCTGGCGCGGCGAACCATCGGGATTGCGGCCGGGCATGAGCACGCCCTCGAAGCGCGTGTAGCCGACATGCGCGGTGGATTGGGTGCCTTCGGCGGCGCTGGCCTCGACGTTGATGCCCGTGGTCGTGACGAAGACGACGGCGTTCGGACTCTGGCAACCGACGGAAGCCAGCGCGGCCGCCAGAAGCGTCGGCAAGGCAAAGGTGGGTTTCATGGCGGGTTCAATCGTTTTGCAGCAGGCCCTTCTCCGACGCGCTGACGGCGGCGTCGCCCGTGGCGAAGACCTGTTGCAGGTGCAGGCCGGAGAACCAGCCGTTGGTCAAGCCGATGGAGGCATAGACCGAAGCCACGTCGGCCTCGGGCTTCGCGGCGTCCACCGGGATGATCGCGCCCTCGAAACGCTTGTAGCCGAACATGAGGTTGTTCGGCGTGTTGCCCGTGGCGCTCGCATGCAGGCCGACCTTGGTGTAGGTGGTGAAAACGAGGGCGTCGTTTTTGCAGCCGGTAGCCGCGAGGGCCATCAGCACAAGCATGGGAGGAATGGATCGGTTCAGGGTGCGTTTCATGGAGCGGAGGGTTTGTTGGTTTCGGACGAAGAAATGGGCAGGACGATAAACGACCCTTCCGTCGGTCGGCGGCTGGAGAAATCGATGAAGAAGGCGCCCGAGCGGCCGGGTGGGCTCAACACCCAGCTTTGTCGCGAGAAACCGGCTCCGAAGCCGGGCGATGCTGTCGGCCAGCTCGCCGCCAGCCCGAACCAGCTTTCACCGACGAAACGGACAGCGTTCGTCGGCTTCGTGGCCATGCGGTAGGTCCAACCGACACGGTGGACGATGCCGGATTCGGTCCAGCGCCAGCCCAAGGGCGGAGCAAAAGCGACGGCGGTGCCGGCCATGACCGGAGGGTTTTCGCCGACCGGGACCATCACGGTCGAATCATGCCAGCCCACACTGGCTCCCGGAACTTCGCCGCCCAGCCGCAGGTCCAGTCCGGGCGCGACGCGGCGCGCCAATCCCGGCCGCTCCGCGCTGTAGCCCAGCAAGAGATCGTGCCGCGAGAGGCGCAGGCTGCACCCGGAGGCGAGGAATCCCGTCATGGCAAAAAGCAGAAGCCACCAGGATCGTCGCCCGCACTGCATCGTGATTTTCATCGGAAACTTCCACCCGGCCGGTCGCCGCCGTTGCTCCTCCCGGCCATCCACTTGCTGGCCGTTGCTACGCCTGACCAAGGGGCCGGGCAAGGGATTTATGGCCACAGCTTGGCTGGAAAACTGGAGAGTCAGGTTTTCTTTTCCGAGGTTTCCGGTGGCGTGCGTTGACGCTGCCGGGGCGCGCCGATAGCGTCGCGAAAACGCCAGCCATTCCGCCCCATGCTCGAAGCCATCGAAAAACTCCTCATCCTCCAGGAACGCGACCGCAAGATCCTCCGCCTCGGGGCCGAGCTCGCCCAGATCGAGCCCGAACGGCAATCGGTGTCGGGCCGGAACGCCGGGGCGCTCGCCGCCCTGGAAGCCGCCAAGACCAAGGTCAAACAGATCGAGTCCCAGCGGAAGTCGCTCGAACTGGAGGTCGATGCCCTGAAGCAGAAGATCGAGAAGTATTCCGTCCAGCAGTTCCAGACCAAGAAGAACGACGAATACAAGATGCTGGGCGAGGAGATCGAACGGGCGAAGAAGGAGATCTCGGCCCTGGAAGACCGGCAGATCGACTGCATGGAGCAGATCGAGTCGGCGCAGAAGGACGTGGCCGCCGCCGACGCGGTGGCGAAGGAGGCCAAGGCGCACATGGACGGCCAGCTCCGCGAGCTGGCCACGCGCGAGCAGGCCTTGAAGAAGGAGCTGGCGGATCTCGAAGGCGGCCGGGCCGCCTTGACCACGGGGATCGATCCGGCCGCGCTGTCGAAGTATGAGCGGCTGCTGAAGACGCGGGGCGAGAAGTGCGTGGTGGGCATCGAGCACAGCGCCTGCGGCGGTTGCCACATGAAGCTGCCGACCCAGGTTTCGCTGGCGTGCAAGGCGGGCCACGAACTGACCACGTGCCCGAACTGCAGCCGAATTCTCTACTACCTGCACGGGATGGACCTCGCTTCGGGAGACTGAGCGCCATGTCGGACGACGTTTCCGAGGAACGGTTCCAGCGGCTGGAATCCCACGTGGCGGAACTGGAACACGCCCTCGACCAGATGAACACGGTCCTGGTGGAGCAGGGCAAGCTCCTGCGCCGCCTGCAGGCGCAGTGCACGAGCCTTTCCGAAACCCTCACCGCCGCCGAGCTGGACCGCATCCGCAGCGTGAACCCGAAGCCGCCGCACTATCAGTAGTGCGGAACGATGCCGCAAAACAGAGCCGCTCTGAACAAAACGGAGCATGCCTCAAGTGGTTTGGCGGAAACCTTGGCCAGAATGCCGGCGGGACGCGGGACAAACTCCCTCTCCTCCAAGTGCGACCGGAGAAGAGCGACGTCATTGGTCATCCAACACGGGCCTTAATCGGATGGTGGACCCGGTTGGATACGAATAGCGGCCGGGAACTGTTTAGGCGTTTGCGTTTGGCGTTCGGAGCCGACGCAGTGAATTGGTGGCCGAGGCCGCTCTGGAGCCGCCTGCGACGTCGGCATCCCGTGCCGATGACACGAGTTCCTCCGCACCTGCGCCGCCCTCCCTTCGACTGCTTCGCCTTCTTCTCCCATAACGAAACGCCTGCATGATGAAGCAAATGCTCCACCGGGCGATTGAGCCATCTCGCCGTCAAATGGGCAGATGCCCTGGATGAAGGGTTTGTCGCACCAACTTTTGCAACGCCACGCGACCGGCAGCGCCACCTTCCGCTCCGCTCCCGCAGAACCGCGATGAAATGATTCGCTCGACCGCCTCAGCCGATCACCGGCCGCTCTTTGTGCCAAGACGTGGCCTGCTCGTAGGCGTGGGCGATCTGGAGGATCGTTTCTTCGCCGAAGGGTTTGCCGAGGATCTGGAGGCCGATGGGCAGCTTGGGCGACGCGGTGAAGCCGCAGGGCAGGCTCAGGCCGGGGATGCCCGCCAGGTTGCAGGAGATGGTGAAGATGTCGCTCAGATACATCTGGAGCGGATCGTCGGACTTCTCGCCGATCTTGAAGGCGGCGGTCGGCGTCGTGGGCGTGATGATGGCGTCCACCTTCTCGAAGGCGTTGAGGAAGTCCTGCCGGATGAGCGTGCGGACCTTCTGCGCGCGCAGGTAGAAGGCGTCGTAGTAGCCGCTGCTCAGGACGTAGGTGCCGAGGATGATGCGGCGCTTCACTTCCGCGCCGAAGCCCTGGCCACGGGTATTGCCGTAGAGCTTCTCGGGGGAATCGCCGTCCACGCGGGTGCCGTAGCGGATGCCGTCAAAGCGCGCGAGGTTCGAGGAAGCCTCGGCGGTGGCGATGATGTAATAGACGGAGACGGCGTAGTCGGTGTGTGGGAGGGAGATCTCGACCACTTCCGCGCCCAGCTCGGTGAGCTTCTTCACGGCGGCGTCCACGGCGGCTTTCACTTCCGCGTCGAGGCCACCGACCATGTATTCCTTGGGCAGACCGATCTTGAGGCCCTTGATGCTCTTGCCCAGCGCAGCGGTGTAGTCGGGCACCGGTTGGTCAACGCTGCTGGTGTCGCGC
Organism: uncultured bacterium; assembly: GCA_965650815.1. Classification (GTDB taxonomy): domain Bacteria; phylum Verrucomicrobiota; class Verrucomicrobiia; order Limisphaerales; family CANJSG01; genus CANJSG01. The sequence continues at coordinate 3,178 of CBFGQE010000127.1, read as the reverse complement.
AGATCGCGACCACTGATGGCACTCAGCACGGTCGCGGCGTCGCGCACGTCCTTGGTGAAGGGCCCGATCTGGTCGAGCGACGAGGCGAAGGCGACGAGGCCGTAGCGGGACACGCGGCCGTAGGTGGGCTTGAGGCCGACGCAGCCGCAGAGCGCGGCGGGCTGGCGAATGGAACCACCGGTGTCGCTGCCGAGCGTGGCGAAGGCTTCATCGGCCGCGACGGCTGCGGCGGAACCACCGGAAGAACCTCCGGGAATGCGGGTGATGTCCCAGGGATTCTTCGTGGTCTGGAACGCGGAGTTCTCGGTCGAGCTGCCCATCGCGAATTCGTCCATGTTCACCCGGCCGAAGATCACCGCGCCGGCGGCCTTCAGCTTCTCGATGACGGTGGCGTCGTAGGGCGAGACGAAGTTGCCGAGAATCTTGGAAGAGCAGTTCAGCGGATGGCCTTTGACGTTGAGCACGTCCTTGATGGCGATGGGCACGCCGAGGAGCGGTCCGCGCTCACCGGCGGCCAACCGTTTGTCGGCGGCAGTGGCTTGGGCCAATGCGTCGGCCGCGTCGTGGCTCATGAAGGCCTGGATCTGGCCGTCCACGGCGGTGATGCGGTCGAGACACGCCTGGGTGGCTTGGACGGAGGTGGTTTCGCCGCCGGCGAGTTTGGCGGCGAGCTGAGAGATGGTCAGGGAATGGAGCATGGAATCCGACGGAACGGTGTTTCCGGAAAAAGGTTGGAACAGGAGCGGCCGAGCTATTCGACGATCTTCGGCACTACGAACAGGCCGTTGGCTTTGGCCGGGGCATTGCGGAGCGCCTCCTCGTTGGTCAGGCCGGGCTTGATCTCGTCGGCGCGCCAGACGTTCACGATGGGAAAGGCGTGGGCGGTGGGCTCCACTCCGGTGACGTCCACTTCCTTCAGCTTCTCGATGTAGCCGAGAATGTTGCCGAGCTGGGCGCCGAGCTTCGTTTCTTCCTCGGGGGTCAGATGGAGCCGCGCCAAATTGGCGACGTATTTCACGTCAAAGTCAGACATGCGCGCAGGCTAGGAGCCGCTGGGGGAAACTGCAAAAGGGAAAAGTTCACCCTAAGAATCGGATCCATCTTTTTTGCCGAAGCGTCGAAGCATGCCCCGCAGAATCCAGCCGACCAACCAAATGATCGCCGCGTAAATACCAAGGGCTACACCGAGTCCTAGCAGCACGGAATCAAAGGATTGGGGATCCCAACTCCAACCAAAAGCGGCGAACCCAAGTCGGACCAAAACCAGCAGTGCCAAGCCGACGGCCACGACCTTAAACTGGGCGCTCTGCCATCTCGGATCTTCCTCCCACATCGGAAAACCACCTTTCTACTTCGCCGCCGCTTCCTGCTGTTTGAGGTCTTGCTCCAGAAACGCGGTCACGTCCTTGAACTTGCCGACGTTGTTCGGGTCCAGATCCATCAGCAGCCGGTGCGCTTCGAGGCAGTTGCGGGTGTTCTCCGTGCGGGAGACGGGGTCGAGGGAGACCTCCTTGAAGGTGCCAGGCTGCGCTTCGTTCCGCTCGATCATCTGGAAGAGCCGGTCGATGCCGAGGCTCTCGATCGAGTCGCGCACGGAGTCGGGCGTGTTGAGCAGCCGGATGGCGCTCTTGCCCGGCGGGCAGACGCCTTGGAGCTTGAGACCGAGCCCGGCCAGATCACCCAGGAAGGTGCTGTCCATCGCGGTGCATTCGGCCAGGTCGATCACAAGGAACTGGATGCCCTTCTCGGAAAGCCCTTGGACGAGCCGCTTGAAGTTCACGCTCACGGCAAAGTTCGCCCTCCCGATGACCTTGATGCAGGCCAGGTTTTCGAGGGTCGATACCATCAGCTGGGCAGCGGGAGTGGCCATACGACGTTGCGCCAGAATATCGGAAGGCGGATCGAGAGCGTCAAGCAGCCATCCGTTCAGCCACGCCCCACGGCACGGCCAGCCGTTTTGTGCCCAACGATTTGCAGCATGGCCTGCTGGAGGACGAGCGCGTCGTCCAACCCGCTGGAAACGAGCCGCCGGTTGCAGTCCAGCAGATGCTTCATCGCACCAACCAGCTCCGAGTCGGAATACCGCGCCGCCTGCGGAAGCGCCTTGAAGAGCACGAACGGGTTGATGGAAAGCGGATTGAACTTCTTGTCCTCGGGCAGCGCTCCGGGGGGGATGTTCTCCAGCGCGCGCTTGAAGCCGTTGTAGTCCATCCCGTCCTTCACCCAGCCGCGACGGGTCATTTCCTTGAGGAAGAGCATGGCGCGCACCTTGGTGATGAGGCCGAAGAGCAGGCCGATGGCGGACTTCTGCTTGTCCAGCTTCATGGCCCAAAGCTCGTCCTCCAGGCACTTCAGGACGCGCGACAGATCGCGGTCGCCCACCGCGTCGCCCAGCGCGAACGCCCGAGCCTGGCGGTTCTTGGTGACGATGGCGTCCACATCGGAGGAGGTGATCCGCTCGCGGTCGCCAACGAAGAGCGACACCTTTTCCGCCTCGGTTTCGAGGTTGCGGCTGTTCGGCCCGATGTTCTCGACCAATTGTTGGATGGCACGGTCGTCGGCGTCCTTGCCGCGTTCGCGCAGCACCTTGCGGACGATCAGCTCGGCCTGGTCGGGCCAGTTGCGGTCGTCGGCGGAAAGTCCGGCGAAGCTCTCGACCGTGCCGATCTTGTCGAAGGTTTTGTAGAAGGTCTTCCGCTTGTCCACCTTCCCGGCGCTGACGATCAGGCGGACGTTGCCCCAGGGCGTGCGTTTGAATTCCTCGACCAGTTCCGCCACGGCTTCGGTCACGGCGGCGGACGAGGCGGTGCGGTCGTCGCCGAGGAAGTTGCAGTCCTTGAACCAAACAGCCTTGCCCGAGCCGAAGAAGGGCAGTGTCTGCAACGCTTCCTTGAGCCGGCCGATGGCCTTGAGCGCGTCGCCGCTGTTGGCCACGGAAGCATCGAGCGTCTCGTGGTCCATGCCGCCCAGCTCGGCGCTCCACTGGTTGAAGAGGGCGCGGGCGCGCTGTTTGACCGCGAGGTCGTCGTCGCCGCAGATGAGGAACAAGTGGGCTTTCCCCGATGGCTCGGTAGCCACTCTATTCCTCCTCTTCCTTCCCGCCGTTCTCGTTCATCTGCTCCAGCACCTCGGTCATGTCCTCCACCTCGTCGAAGAGGGCGGTGCGGACATAGACCTT
>CBFGQE010000126.1:0-7975 GCA_965650815.1 uncultured bacterium | reverse complement strand
CCATTGAAGAATCGCTGAAGCTTCAGGCCGCCGCTTCAACCACTTGGGGAAGGGAGGAGACGACGGGGCCGATGCTTTGCCCGGGAACGTAGTGCAGCGGCACTTTCGCGGATTCACGGGTCACCCGGCCGTCCATGACAAGATCCATCACCCTTTGGGCGATGGCCTTGGACATCATCTTGGTATCGGGCTCGTAATAGCTGACTGCGGGATAGAGGCCCGACAACCAGCTGTCATTGGCCAACGAAATCAACGAAAGGTCTGCGGGCACGCGAACGCCTTGGTGCGCCAACCAAGAATAGGCGGCCAACAACTGCACTGTGGCGGAGAAAACCAAGGCAGTGGGACGTTCCTTCAGGTTCAATGCGTGGTCGATGGAGCGTGCCACGGATGCCGGAGTTAGATCGTTCTTCACCGAAAGCAGCCGTGCGCGGTCGCCGACGGATGCCATCGCCTGCTCAAGTCCTTCGCGCGCCGTGTTGCTCCCGGGAGAGGGATCGGTGCGTTCGACGAAGCCGATGACGCGGTGGCCTTGGCGCAGGAGTTGGACTCCGGCGTGATAGGCTCCCGCCGCCCAATCACAACCGACGTAGGGCAGGTTGACGCCGGGGAAAGGCAATCCGTAGATCAACGCAGGAACCCCATTGTCCCCGAACCACTTCTGCATTGGCAGGTTGGACATGTGGAGAATCCACGCCGAAGAAGGATGCGTGCGGACGATGCGGTCCAATTGCTTCTCCGGATGCTTGAGCTGGAAAATTTCAGGGGCGATAAAACGGATCGCACGGCCTTGCTGGGAGAGACGCTTTTGCGTGTCTTCCAGTTCGAGCAACGTCACCCGGCACTCGACAGGATTGGGCGACAGGAACGTGACGGGCAGAACCCCGGCGACGGGAGACGTTTCCTCCTCCACGGTGCGTCCTGATTGCACCCGACGCTGCTGGCCTTTGCTGGCATTCGTGACCCAACCGTCGTCGGCGAGGATCTTGAGCGCATGGCGGAGGGTGTCTCGCCCGACACCCAAGCGCGCCTTCAGCTGCAGTTCCCCTGGCAGGACATCGCGGAGAATGCCCCGACGGATCCATTCCTTGAGAGTGGTGGCCGTTTCGTGGATCAGGCTGGTGCGTTGTGGCAGCGGTTCCATTGCAGCGGGATTGATCGACTCGCTACACGCAGTTAGCAGTGATTCTGTCATCGGACAACTTCCTTCCTTCCCGAAAAAACGACGGTTTGACCGCACAGGCTGAAACTGACCGGACCAGCGCCGTCACCGTGCTCAAGCCTTCCACACAAGCTGACGGCGCACTTTTCCAATAAGGGCCGGAACCCGTTCCAGAGTCCCGGCCCTTGGCTTCACGGGATCATTGGACCTTGATGCGGTAGTAGGACTCCGCTGCGGACGGCGTCACCGTATGGGGAGACGTCGCTCCGGACACGTTGGTGAACGTTCCAGACACAGTTCCAGCGGCTTGGAGGGTGCCGCCGCCGGGCCAAGTGAGCTGCAACTGTCCACCTGCCTTGACAACCGACAGGTTGACCGGAGCCGACGAGAAGCTGATTCCGCTCGTCACGCCGCCGACATACATCGCGCCGACCTCCAAGGGAGTGAGCACGCGCCTCCAAACTCCAAGGTCGTCCACAACCGACTCAGCAGTTACTTCGTAGCGACCGGTGGCTGATTGACCGATGTTGATCACGGCGTCGCGGTCCACGTCCCCGACTCCCGCAACCGAGCGGCTATCCACCTGCACGCCGTTGAGGAAGGTGATGCCGTAGCCCGAACGGTCGAAAGTGTGCGCCACGTGGTGCCACTCGCCGTCGTTGATCGTGTCGTCCGCGCCATAGACGCCCACACCGCCACCGGCGGCGTTGTAGAGCGTCCAGGACCATGCGCCCGTCTCCCAAGAAGGAGCGAAGGTGATGCCGGGACCGAAGGCCGAGTTGTCCGTGCTGCACAGCACCGGCAGGTCCTGCGGACGGGCTCCGGCCGGGAGCTTGATCCAGTAGGCGACGGAGAAGTTCACGTTGGAGCTGAACTTGAGGTCCGAAGGCTTGCCCAGGGTGACGTAGTTGTAGCTGTTCGCGCCCACGTCTGTTGCGTAGCTCAACGCGCCGCTGCCGATCATGCCGGTGCTGATCGCGGTGGCACCGACGTTTGTGCCGTGGTTGTTGCGGCCCGATGTGTCGGAGAGGCTGCCGTCGAAGGGCAGATGGAGGACCAACCCCTCGGAGAGATCCACGCTCGTCGGAGCAGGCAGCACCGTCAGCTTGGCCACCGAACTGGTGACGGAGCCGTAGGGATTGCTGATGACCACGGTGTAGTCGCCGCCGTTGGCGATATCCAGCGCGGAGAGGGTCAAGCTCGGCTCGACCGCGCCGTCGATGTCCACGCCGTTGAGTTTCCACTGATAGGCCAATCCATCGGGACCATCGGCCGTGACGGACAAGACCGTGGTCAGGGTCACATAGTTCGTGGTCGAAGTCGGCTGGACAGCGATCGCCGGCAGAGATCCGGCGGCGAAGCGCGCGGCGTAGTGCTCGGCGACCTTGGTCGCGTCCAAGGCGTGGGCATAGATCGCCACCTCATCGATCGTGCCGTCGAACTGCGTGTCGAAAGGCCCGGTGCCGCCTTGGCGGGAACCGATGCTCATGGGCTGCGGCGTCGCCAAGATGCCCGCTGTGAGCCCGATGGAAGCCGTCGCATACGACACGCCGTCCACATAGAGCGTCAGCGTGCCCGAAGCCCCGTCGAGCGTGCCCACGACATGATGCCACTGGCCGTCCGGAATGATCGGCGAACTGCAAAGGTGCGCCCCGCCGCCGGCATTGCGGACGAAGAAGCGGAAGGCCCGGTTCCCCGCTCCGGTGTCGAGGTTGAACTGCTCGCCGCCCGCGCCCGTTCCTTTCGTGACGATGCCCGCGTCCGATGTCTGGGCGCCGCCCTTGACCCACGCCTCGATGGTGAACGACGGCAAGCCGCCGTTGGTCGCGAAGTCCACGCCGTTGATGTCGGCCACGTGGCTGTTGATCGCCGGGCCGAACTGGGCCGCCTTGTCGGGATCGGCGCTCGCGTAGCCGGGCCGCCCCAGCGCCACGTTGCGGTAGGTGCCGGTGAACCCGCCGACGTAGTCGTGCGCGTTCGTTCCCGTGGTTTCGCCGAGACGCCAGTAGGCGATCGGTGAATCGGCCAGGACCACGCTCGGATAGGAAGCAGTCGGAGCCGTGACCACGGTCAGCCTGGCGACCTTGGACGTCACGGAGCCGTGGGGGTTGGTGATCTTGCAGGCATAGTCCCCGAAGCTGGCAGCCAGCACGGGATCGATGGTCAGGCTCGCCGCCGTGGCGCCACCGATGGCGTTCCCGTCCTTCAACCACTGGTAGGTCAGCGGGAAGCTGCCCCCGGCCGACACCGTGAACGACGCGGGCTGGCCGGTGTAACGGGACACAGGAAGCGGATCGGCCACCACCAGGGGAGGTCCGGCCTGGATGTTCACCGTGACCACGGCGCTGGTCACCGCTCCATAGGGATTCGTCGCCACGAGCGAATAGGCTCCGCTGTCGGCGAGCACCACGCTGGTGAGGGTCAGGTTCGTGGAGGTCTTTCCGTCGAGCTTCACGCCGCCCTTGAACCATTGGTAGCCGAGCGCGGGGGAACCGATGACCCCGGCGACCAGCGAGACCGTCTGTCCCTCGTTGATCGTGGCGGGGGCCGTGGGCTGGACGCTGATCAGGGGAGGCACGTTGGCCGAATAGTAGATGGTCCGGACTTCCTGCAGGGTCAGGGCTTTGTCGAAGACGGCGACCTCGTCCATGCTCCCGTTGAAGACGCGGGCCGCGAGATAGTCCGACACGCTGCCGATGGGGAGGATGGAGGTGCTGCCCTCGGGGACCGTCGCCGCGTTCTGCACCGCCTGCACCACGCCATCGACATACATCGTCAACGTCGCGCCGTCATACACTCCGGTCAGTTGATGCCACTGGCCGTCGTTCATGTTCAGGGTGCCGGTCGCGTCGCCGTTGCCGCCGTAGGCGAACCGCATCCGTCCCTGGTCGTCCATGCCGGCCCGCCAGGAGGAATCGCCCTTGCCGATGAAGGTCATGAACCGGGCGTCGGCCGGTCCGCTCTTGAACCAGGTCACGAGCGAGAACGAGGAGAGGAAGTTCAGCGACTCCGACGCCCCCGCATCGATGTAGCCGCTGCCATAGGTCGGCCCGAAGCGCGTGGCCTTGTTGTTCGCGCCCATTCCGGAATACGGCACGCCGTCCACGCCCGGCAACGTGCCGGGCAGATAGCGCCCATCGGCCTCATCGGCCAAGCTGCCCGAGTTCTTGGCGACGGGCAGCGCCGAGGGATCGGGCGCGACGAACTCGGGCTCGTTCAACCGCAGATAAACCAGCGGGTTCTTCGCCGCGACGAGCTGCTGATACGGCGTCGTCGGGGACGCGCTGACGCCGTTCTGGTAGTGCGCGAGGATCTCCGCGTCGGTCAGCGCGTTCGTGTAGTAGGCTGCTTCGTCCACGCCGCCGTTGTAGTGGAAGAATCCGAGCGAACCGTTGCCGCGCGCGCCCACGGTGAAGGGCACATCGGTGCGGGTGATGGGCACGTAGCTCGTCGCCGCAACGGAGGCGAGCCGGGCACCGTTCACATAGATCTTCGTATTGGCCCCGTCATAGACGCCCACGATGTGATACCACGATCCGGGAGTGACGGCCTGCTCGGCCGTGGCGTTGAAGCCCGTGTTGTCCGTGCCGTAGGTGCGGAAGGTCCAGCCCGCCGCGCCGTTCTGGTAGAAGAGCCAGCCCGAGCGCGCGCCGTCGCCGCCGAACCAGGTCAGAGCCGCCGGGCACAGCGTGCCTTCGGAGGCGAAGGGGAAGGCCCAAAACTCCACGCTGAAGGGCTGGTTCAACGCCATCGCAGGATGGAACGGAACGGCCACGCGGTTGCCGTCGAGGTTCGGGAAAACGGCGCCGCTGTCGGCCCCGGCCGCCACCGCTCCGGGAGCCAGCGGGTGGTTCGCCCCGTTGATGTAGTAGCCGTGGGCCGCGGCCCCGAGGGTGCCGCTGTTGGTCGCGATGTTCTGCGGCGGGGCCACGGTCTCGTCCAGCCGCCAGTAGGCCAGTGGCCCGAGCGAAGCGACGGTGTTGGAATAGTCGGCCTGGACGGGCGCCGCGAGCGCGGCGGCGGCCAAACCGATCATCAGTGTTTTACGCATAGTTTAGGTTTCAGGTTGGTTTTTTCGGGGCAAAGAGGATGCGTTCCGGCCCCGTGGGCCGGTTCGTTGCGGCATGGAAAGGAGGGTCAGTTGCGCTCGGTGCTGCGCTCGGCCACCCAGGTGATGTCCACGGCCTGGCCAGAGGGCACGTTCAAGGGAAGGCCGCCGATGCCGTTGATCCGGTCGGGCTTCACCGTGCTGCCGCTCTGCCAGCGATGGATTTCTGAATGGCCGTCCGCGAACGCGAACCCGGCGGCGCGGTTGTGGTAGGACGCGGGCAGATCGCTCCACTGGCCCCGGCTGGCGGGACCGGCCGTGGTGCAGAAGACGAACCAGCCGTCGTTGATGCTGTCCGGATGCTCATCAAGGAAGACGAAGATCTGGGACGGGTTGCCGAAGTCGCTGTTCTTCAGATACTGGCGGTATCCCGGGAAGATGGGCGTCTTGTTGCCCGGATCGCCCACGAACGCGTTCATCGACACGCTGCGGACGCGGTTCTCCGTCTGGTTCACGCCCCGGCTCTGATCCGCCGGGCAACGGTAGATCGACGTGTTCTTGCCCACATACGGCCCCAGCTTGCCCTCGGCCAGCTTGGTCTTGTTGGTGTTGTCCGCCACCGCGGCCCAGCTCATCACCCCTTCCACCCAGTTCCCGCCGGTCGATCCCGGGTAGTTATACACGTTGAACTCCCGGTTATCCGCCGAATACATCGTCCAGGCGATCAGCAGCTGCTTGGTGTTGTTCATGCAGCTGACGCCATTGGCCTTGGTCTTCGCCTTGGCCAGCGCCGGCAAAAGCATCCCTGCGAGGATCGCGATGATGGCGATGACGACGAGCAGCTCGATCAGCGTGAAGGCCCGGAGCGTTTCGGAACCAGATTGGGACGGTCGTGGAAGCGGCGCGGATGGAACGGACATGGTGCGGGTGCGTTTTGGAGTTTTTGGTGAACGACTTTAAGGCCACGGCAGCTCGGCCGGGATCGCCGCCCAAGAGGTGTCCCGCCCGGACACGCATCGAAAAAACGACGCCTCGTCCGGCAGACCGTCCTCGATCCAGCCAGCAAGCATCCCTCCGCGCGGAAGCGCGGCGAAATCACAGGGGAACCCGGGTCAGACAACCTCGCCGTGCAGCACGACTACAAGGAGGCGTTGACGGGCACCATGGCTGAACTCGAAGAGGCGGATCGGGAATTGCCACCGTCTTGAGCCACGCCCCAGCCAAGGAGCATGACCATGTTTCGCCCAGGTCACGTTCCGTCGAAAGTTGGAATCGCGTGTCGTTGCTCCAGACAGGTTGGTCGAGGCAACGGTCTCTTCTCGCGGAGCAACACGGCGCGATTCCGCCGCGCTGGGCAACCCGACGAGGCAATCCGGGAGATTGAAGATCGGTGCGGGCTTGGTTCTCGCCGCGCTTCGCGGCAAGCGTGCGTTCGATGCTAATCCCCCGTGCCTTTCCCGTCCTGCTGGGCGCCCTCTGCTGGGCGCATCATGCCCTCGCCGCCGCAGCGATCCCTCCGGTGACCGTGCCGCCCGAATCGTTCTTCCAGATCGTGGACGAGCGCGACCGCGAGGCCGCGCGCGCCTTCTACGGGAAGTTCATCGACCTGAAAGGCATGCCCGTCGTCGCCGCGCCGGTGGTGGACGATCTCGCGCTCCGGCGCACCTACGAGATCGCCAGCGGCATGTTGGCCGGTCGGCCGGACATCTTCGACGCGCTCGTGAAGAACAAGATGTATCTCATCATCATGGGGCGCGACCAGCTCTACACCGACATGCCGGAATACCGGAACACGCGGAACCCGGACTACATGAACGAACGCGTGCGCGGCACCGGCGGACGCCCCACCAGCTTCGGCGAGGAGAACGTCCTCAGCCTCCCCATCGACCGCTACGACGACGAGAGCATCGGCGTGCACGAGTTCCTCCACACCATCGACGGTGCGCTTCGCAGCATCGAGCCCGACTGGAACGCGCGCCGGAATCTCGCCTACAAGAAGGCGATGGACAAAGGGCTGTGGAAGTTCTCCTACGCCGCGTCGAACCCCGGCGAATTCTGGGCCGAGGTCGCGCAGTGCTACTTCGACAGCAACCGGCCCAACAACTGGAACCACGGCCCGATCACCACGCGCGAACAGCTCAAGGCCTACGATCCCGAGACCTACGAGTTCGTCCGCAGCGTCTTCAAATTCACTCCGCAAACGGACTGGCGCTACACCTTCCTCCAGAAGCATCCCGTCGTCATCGCACCGCCGGCCAAGTTCAAGATCCCCGCCTACTACACCAAGTTCACCTGGGCGCGGGAGTTTCCCGTCATCGGCCACAAGGCGTCGGACACCGCGCTGCTCAAGGCCAACGACACGATCCGCAAGATGTTCGCCTACCGGCACGACATCCTGAAGGCGCTCATCGCCGACGGCGCAAAGCTCGTCGTGCTCGGTGCGGGCGAATCGCTGGGCGATCTGCCGGAGTTCGCCACGATGTCCGCGATTCCCGGCTTCGATCCTGTGCTGCGCCAGTTGGAATACAACCCGCAGACCAAACTCGTCGTCGTGGCCGAGGAAAACGTGCTGGCCGATCCCGCCGTTCCCGGCGTGGGCGACCACGAGATCGTCCGGCTCTTCGCCAAGGCGTTCTTCGACCTGACCTCGGTTCGTCCCGTCGATCCGAACTGGGAGAACCGGGGCCGCGACGTGCAGCAATACGAGCTGCGGGTGAAGCGCCTCGACGAAACCTTCGGCGCGAAGGTGAAGGAGCTGCACGCCG
>CBFGQE010000125.1:0-8042 GCA_965650815.1 uncultured bacterium | reverse complement strand
GAGTGTTGGCGGGTCCGCCGGGCCGGAAATGGCGTTGACGGAGCCGCCAACCCAACCGATGAATCCCGGCGATTCGCACGAATGCTCGTCATTCCAACGCCCCTTCCATCTTGGTCCCATGATCTCCTCCGCCCTCCGTTTTTCGCCGACCGTCGTCCGCTGGTTGGCCCGCAGCGTTTCGCTGCTGTCGGTCCTTTGCCTGGTCCAGAGGCCGGCGGTCGCGGCTGAAACCGAAGCCCCGGCGCCGCTGCGCAAAGGCGTGATCCTCGTGCAGAACCGGGCCGGGGCCGACCATGACACCACGGCGGGTCTCATCGAGGACATGCTCGGGGGCAAGGCGGCCGGGCACGGCATCCAGCTCCTGAGCCGCCAGGCCGTGACCGACGCCTTGGACAAGGGCAAGATCGGGACCGATCTCGACACCGCCCTGGGCCAGCAGTCTTCCGCCCTGCGGTTGGCGCAGAACCTCGACGTGGATTTCATCCTGTTGGCCTCCTTGGCGTCGATCGGGGTCGAGGACCGGTCCTTCAAGGACGAGTCGCTCGACGTGCGGCAGAAGCTCTACACGATGCGGGTCAGCTACAAGCTGCTGGAAGCCGGTGAAGGCGGCGCGTTGGCCGGAGACACCGTCAAGGCGACCGCCGTGCAGCGCGCCGTGCCCGGCACCAAGGTCGAATCGACCGAACTCTACAACAAGCTGGCCGAGGAGTGCGTGGACCAGTTGATGAAGAAGATCCCCGCGAAGGTGAAGGACCTGCCCAAGGACGTGGCCAAGGCCGCCAAGCATTCGGTGACCATCGTCTGCGGAGCGACCGACCTCACCGGGCAAGCGATCACGTTGCCCGACCTCGGCTTCAACGACGACGGCACGGTCAAGCAAGGCAACAACAACGTGGAGCTGCTCCTGTCCGACGTGACCGTCGAGGTGAACGGCGTGGTCATGGGCTCCGCGCCCGGCACGTTCGAGCTGCCGAAGGGCCTGAACAAGATCCGCCTGACCCGGGAAGGCTTCAGCACCTGGGAACGCACCATCAACGTGGTGCCGAACCAGAAGCTGAAGGTCTCCCTCGCCATGAGCGAGTCCGGCTACGCGCGCTGGAAGGACAACATCGCCTTCCTCAACGCCGTCGAGAAGGACCGCAAGCTGACGGACGCCGAGGTGAAGGTGGCGCTGGGCTTCGCCAAGATGCTCGAGCAAAGCGGCTATCGCGTGGACATCCAGGGCAAGTCGCTCTACGACGGCGCCACGATCCAGCAGCAGCACAACATGCGGAACTGAGCCCGCCCCGACCTGCAACTTTTCCCGATGATTCCCATGACTCCGATCCTCCGTCCGTTGTTCGTCGCCGCCACGCTGTTGGCCGGCGTGACCACCGCCCTGGCCCAGCGCGACACGCTCGGCATCCTGCCGGTGAAGCCGCTTCCGGCCATTTCCGAAAAGCTGGCCAAGACCGGCAAGAAGTCCTCGCTGGAGATGATCTCCCAGTCGCTGGCCGAGCAGCAGCTCGACGTGCTCAACGCGACGCGCAAGTTCGAGATCGTTTCCCGCAGCGACCTCGCCGACCTGGTGAAGGACGACGAGCGGACCTCCACGCTCAGCGCGGAGAAGGTGAAGGGCTTCAACCTGGCCGATTCGAAGTATGTCCTCGTGACCTCCATCGACGACTACGAGGACCAGACCGAGACGCTGGTGCAGAAGCTGGCCAAGACCACCATCGTCAAGCGCACCGTCCGCCTGTCGCTCGTCGCCAAGATCTACGAGTCGTCCTCCGGCAAGCTCCTGGAATCCGCCGCCAACACCATCTCGAAGACCGACGCGAAGGAGACGATGAACGAGGCCGGGAACAACGCCGAGTCCACCGACGCGCTGCTCCGCACCGTGGTCCGCGAGAGCGCCGAATGGGTCGGCAACCGCGTGGTGGACGTGATCTATCCCGCCAAGGTCATCGCCAAGACCGACAAGGTCGTGACGATCAACCGAGGCGACGGGACCGGCCTGGAGATCGGCCAGGTCTGGCGCGTCTTCGCCGTGGGCGAGGAGCTGGTCGATCCCGACACCAAGGAAGTGCTCGGCCGCGAGGAAGTGGCCGTCGGCAAGGTGAAGATCACCGACATCCTGCCGAAGTTCTCCAAGGCGGAGATCATCGAGGACCTCGGGGTGGACAAGGGCGCGGTCCTGCGGAAATGATCCGCCCGCCCGAACCGCCGTCCAACCCAACCCCGGCCGTTCCCTCCACAATCCAATGATCCCGCACGTCGCTCCGATGGTGCGCAGCCTCCTGGTTGCGGCCCTTGGTGTTTTCGCACTCACCGGCTGCAAGACGTATCAGAGCCAGAACAGCGTTTCCGCCGCGTCGTGGAAGGCCGGGGCCTTCGCCCTCGCCGCCAAGGAATACGAGGCGAAGGCGGAGAAGACCGACGGCGGGAAGGACGCCGTCATCTGGCGGCTGGAGCAGGCCACCGCCCTGCGCGCCGCCGGCGACTACAGCAACAGCATCGTCGCCTTCAACCGAGCCGCCCGGCTCATCGACGAGCAGGACGAAAAGGCCAGGGTCAGCGTCAGCAAGGAATCCGGCGCGCTCCTCTCCAACCAGGCGAACCTGCCGTATCGCGGCCGCGACTACGACCGGGTCATGCTCAACACCTACCAGGCGTTGAACTATCTCCAGCTCGGCGAGGTGGAGAAGGCCCGTCCCGAGGTCATCCGCGCCTACCAGCGCCAGCAGGAGGCCGTGGACGAAAACAGGAAGCGCATCGAGAGGGAGCGTGAGGAGATCGAGGCGGCCAAGGGAGACAAGAAGCAGGAGTCCGAGAGCGTGGAGAAGGCGCAGCAGGACCCGAAGGTCGCCGCCGGTCTCGCCAACCAATACGCCGAGATCGAATCGCTCAGGGCCTACGCGGACTATGTGAATCCCTTCACGGTGTTCCTCGACGCCTTCTACTTCCTCCAGTTCGCCGGCGACGCCTCCGACCTGGAGCGTTCCCGCAAGTCCTTCGAGCGGCTCGTCGGCCTGGTCGGGGACAACAAATACTTCAACGCCGACCTCGCGCTGGCCGAGAAGTATGCCCGAGGCGAGCCCGTGGAGCCCCGCACCTACGTCGTCTTCGAGACCGGCTGCGCGCCCAAGCGCGACCAGTTCCGTCTCGGCATCCCGATCTTCGTGGTGAGCGACGGGAATCTGCCCTATGTGGGCGCGGCCTTCCCGAGGCTCGAACTGGACCGGGACTACGTGCCTTCGCTCATGGTCGAAGCCGGTGGCGGCATCGAAAACACCGTGCTGGTCGCGAGCATGGACAGCGTCGTCGGCCAGTCCTTCAAGAACGAGCTGCCGACCGTCATCACCAAGACGCTCCTCTCCACCACGATCAAGGCCACCGCGTCCTACTTCGCGAACAAGGCGGCCTCGGACCAGAACCAGCTTGCGGGGCTCTTCATGAAGGTGGCCACCAGCGCCTTCCAGGCCTCGGTCAACATCGCCGACACCCGCACCTGGACGACGTTGCCCAAGGAGTTCCAGTATTGCTCCTTCCCCACGCCGGCCAACGGCCCGGTGACGATCCGCACCCCGCACGGGCAGCAGGCGTCGCTTGCGCCCGAGCCGAATTCCACGAACCTGATCCTCGTCAAGTCCGTCAGCCCGGCGGCTCCGCTGCTGGTCCAGCACATCAAACTGAAATGAAACCGATCCTCCTCTGCGGCCTGGCCGCCGGCGCGTTCCTCCTCGCCGGTTGCCAGACGGTCAACACCACCGAGACCGCCCAGCCCTCCTACCAGAAGAACATGGTGTCGGAGAAGCGCGTCATCACCGACTCCTCGCTCGCCCGCAAGGTCGAGATCCTCGGCGTGAACGACGCCATGACTCCCGAGGGCTTCCTCAAGGTCCAGGTCGAGCTGCGCAACAACAAGTCCTCCATGCAGCGGTTCAGCTACAAGTTCGAGTGGTTCGACGCGAACGGCATGGCCGTGGGCGGCCCGGCCTCCGTCGCGTTGTCCCGCCAGATCGAGGGCAAGGAAACCTTGTTCCTCAGCGGCATGGCCCCCGTGCCGACCGCCCGCGACTTCCGGCTGAAGCTCTACGAGAACGCCCCTTGATCCCTTTTCATCAACGACCATGAACGCCATGAAAACCTCCTCCCTGATCGCCGCCGCCGCCGTCTCCCTGGCCGTCGGCTGCGCCACCCCGCAGGCCACCTACGTCGAATCCTCCGGCAACCGCACCATCACCAACGTCGGCCAGATCAACCTCCAGGACTGGAACCGCGCCGCCGAGACGATGATCAACTCGATGATCGAGAAGTGGGTCGCCACCGGGAAGCTCAAGGGCACCGGACCCGACGGCCGCACCGTCATCGCCATCAGCTATATCCGGAACAACACCGGCCAGCAGATCGACACCGACATGCTCGTGAAGAAGATCCGCACCGCGCTGCTCGACACCGGCAAGGTCGTCACCGACGTCACCAGCGGCCTCGGACCCTCCGAAGACCCGTTGGCCGCCGAGTCCCGCGCCAAGCAGCAGTTCCTGAGCGACGACAAGCTGAAGAAGGGCGTGGACTACACGCTCTCCGGCAAGATCATCGAAAACCTCGTCAAGCAGGGCAACCTGCGCGAGTCCAGCTACGTCTTCCAGCTGTCCCTCACCACCCCCGACGGCCTCGCCGTTTGGGAAGGCGAAGAGACCATCGTGAAGCAGGGCAAGAAGTCCGCCACGGGCTGGTAAGTCCTCCTTGTTTCTGCACGAACGCCGCCGGAGGAATCCGGCGGCGTTTTTGTTTCCTTCAGCCGATTCGCCAAGAGCCTATCCGGACAAGCCAGTGTTCCAGCAACGAGGACGAGCGCCGGGTTGGGGAACCCGGCCTACAGCCGTCCCGCATCATCGGTTGCACCACGCCTTGTAGGCCCGGTCCCCCGACCGGGCGTGGCCACTGTAAGCCGGCAGATGTGCGCTCACTCGAACGCATTCGCCGGAGCCTTGGCGGGCGTGGTTGCGGGCTTTCGTCCGGCGAGTTTCTGCGGGGCGGGGGCGATGAGGTTGAGCTCGTGGATCGACCAGTAGAGACCTTCGACCGAGCCGGTCTGGTTGATGCGGATGAACCTGGTCCGCGCGGGGGCGAACTGGATTTCGGTGAAGGGCCCTCGGCCCCGGCCGGTGGCGACGGGGTTGCCCCAGGTCTGGCCGTCGGCGGAGAGCTGCACGGTGTAGCCGCGCGGGAAATCTCCGGCCGAACCGAGCGTGTCGAGTTCGACGCCGCTCAGCGGTGTCGCTTCCGGCAGCTCGATCTGGAGCCACATGCCGGGACGCTGGATGGTGGCGGTGTCGAAGCGCGTGTCCGGATCGCCGTCCACGGCGTGCTTCACGCTGGAGGCGTTGTGGCTGGCGGCAAGCTTCCACTGGGCGCGATTGGTCAGGGCGTGGGGCAGGGAATCGACGAGCTCCTCGAAGGTCCACGGTTCCGTGCGGGCGGCGACGGCTTGGCGGATGCGGGCAACGTGGTTGGTCGTCACCAGCGGGGCGCGGTTGCCGAAACTGTTGCGGACATACGAAGCGACGGCGGCGATCCAGACGTCGTCGTTGCTCTCCATCGCCACCATCTGCGCATCGTAGCTTTTGCCCGCGACGGGGCCGGTGAGGCCTTTCAACAGCACATGGACCACGGCTTCGCGGGGTCCGGTGACGAGGCTCGAACCGGCGAGGGAAGGCGCCATGATCGCGCCCGGCTCGCCGCCGACCAGGGGCGTGCCCCGGCCATTCTCGCCGTGGCAGGTGAAGCACAGCTCGCGGTAGATGGCCTTGCCGTGGTTGAGCAGGCGCTGCTCCTCGGCGGTGCGGGCGACGGAGCCGGACTTGGGCGCGAGCAGCTTTTCGGCGACGGCCTGGATTCCGCGCGACTTGCTGGCCGTTCCCGTGCTCTCCACCAGCAGATCGGAGCCGGGCAGGTTCAACATCCGCGCCGTCATCATCGCCTGCATTACCACCGACGGATCGGCGTCCTTCATCGCGGCGAGGAAATCCGGCTCCAACGAGCGGTCGCCCTGCTTGAAGAGCGATTCGCCGAGGCGCAACGCGGCCGAACGGATCGGCGGTTGCGGATCTTTCAACGCCGCCCGCACCAGGGCGGCGTCGATGGCTCCCAGGCCTTCCAGTGTCCAGTAGGCGTGGACGCGGGCCAAAAGCTGCGGATGGTTGCGGGCCATGTCGCGCAGTGTCGGCACGACGGACTGGTCCTGTTTCAACACGAGCAGCTTTTGCGCGGTGTCGCGCCACCAGCCGTTGGGATGGGCCAGATGCGCGACGAGCCGGGCCGGAGATTCCTCCAGCATCCGGGGCTGGGGACCGGGTTTGAAATCCTCGTGGACCAGGCGCCAGATGCGGCCCCGGCCGAAGTTGTTGTCGAGGCCGTTTTCCTGGATGCGCGGACGGAGGTAAGTGCCGGGCCGGGTCCAATTGCCCTCCTGGATGATGCCCCGATACATGTCAACGAGGTAGAGCGTGCCGTCGGGCGCCGTGGCCATGTTGACCGGGCGGAAGTTCGGATCGCTGGAACGGATGAACTCGGACTTCTCCAACGGGTTGCTCAGCGTGGTCAGACCGTCGTTCACCGTGACCTTGGCGCGGCGCACGAGACGGCCGACGGGTTCGCCAAAGAAGAGATCGCCGCGCAGATCCGCCGGCAACCGGTCGCCGCGGAAGATGTCCGCGCCGCAGGTGGCGGTGAAGTGGTTGAGCGTCTTGTCATCCGGGCGGAAGCGCGACTTGCCGCCCTCCACGTCGGCCAAGCCGACCAGGGGCCAGACCTCCTTGAAGCCGGGCGCAAAATCCTCGGGCAGGCGAAGGTCGAGATAGGCGATGGACACCTGGAAGTTGAGCGGCCCGATCTCGCCTCCCGCATTGACGAACCACGGTTTGCCGAAGTCGTCCTGGGTCAGGCCCCATTGGCCGCCGTTGGGCGCGGTGTTTTCGCGGACGACGTTGGTGCCCACGATCCGCAGGCGATAAGAATTCACCGCCTGATAGATCCAGTTGTCCTGCGCCCAGATCAGGCCGCTCTGCTGGTGCTCCAGGTTTCCGCCGCGCCGACCACCCTGATAGAAGAGCGTCTTGGTGTCGGAGACGCCGTCGCCATTGGTGTCGCGATAGAGATACAGATCCTCGGTGTCCGTTTCGTTGATCAGGAGCCCGTCGGCCAAGGGCAGGATCATCCGGGGCAGGACGAGGTTGTCGGCGAAGACCGTGTGGCGGTCGAAGTTGCCGTCGCCCTTGGAGGACCAATGGAGCGAGACGCGGCCGAGCGGGGCGTGCTGGTTCCGCCCGTCGATGTCCTGCATGTAGGTGCGCATCTCGGCGACGAACATGCGGCCATTGCCGTCGAAGGCGGCGACGACCGGCTCCTTGATGATCGGTTCGGCGACGACGGGTTCGAGCCGGTAGCCGGGCTGGAGCTGGAAAGTCTTCAGGCTTTCCTCGACCGACAGGTAGGGCACCTGGCGGATCACAGGCGTGTTCGGCGGAGCTTCGGCCCCGCGGGTCGAAGAGGAGCAAACCAAACCGGCGGCGAGGGCAAAGAGAGCGGAGGATCTCGGAAGCGCGTTCATGGTCTCGGTGAAAGGCGACACCCCGGCGATGGTCGAAGGCGTGCGGTTTCGGACCGAAGGTAACGGCCGGGCATTCAGTCGGGGAACAGAAGAAAGCTACCCGTTTCAGGGGAGGTTGGCCGCGCCGAACCGGCGACAGGACACGGGCCCGCGGATGGGCCAACCGCGGTTTCCCGGATCAAAGCAGCATCTCGAACGCGCGGCCCGTCGGCACGGTTTCGTCGGGCACGGGTCCCGTCGGTGTTTTCTCCGGGTCCGACGCGTAGCGGCGTCCCACATAGCCGGCGAGGGCGGAGGCCTGGCCACGCAGGCCCGGATGCCGGCAATGGTGCCACACCAGCTCGATCACCTTCCGGGCGAATGTGCGCGCCGCCGGGGAAGCCAAAGCGGCGCAATCCAGCCGCCGCGTGGCCGTGCCCTCGGTGAACTCGACCGAAAGGTGCAGGCC
>CBFGQE010000124.1:0-8092 GCA_965650815.1 uncultured bacterium | reverse complement strand
GCCGAACTTGGCGCCCGTCTGGATGTCGGAGCCGATGCGGAAGGTCTTGTTGTCGCGGATCAGCGCGCTGATGGACGGCGTGTTGATCATGATCTCGTAGGCGGCCACGCGACCGGGCTTGTCGGCCCGCGGGAGCAGCAGCTGCGAGATGACCGCCTGCAACACCGTGGAGAGCTGGATGCGGATGGTCTCCTGCTGGTTCATCGGGAAGGCGTTGACGATACGGTCGATCGTCTTGGCCGCGCCCGTCGTGTGCAGGGTTCCAAAGACCAAGTGGCCCGTCTCGGCGGCGGCCACGGCGGCCTCCATCGTTTCCAGGTCGCGCAACTCGCCGACCAGGATCACGTCGGGGTCTTGGCGCAGCGCCCGGCGCAGGGCCTCGGCGAAGCTCGGCACATCGACGTTCACCTCGCGCTGCGTCACCACCGCCTTCTTGTGCGTGTGGTAATACTCGATCGGGTCCTCGATGGTGATGATGTGGGCCTCGTCGCGGGTCTCGTTGATGATGTTGATCATCGAGGCCAGCGTGGTCGTCTTGCCGGAACCGGTCGGACCGGTCACGAGGATCAGGCCACGGGGCTTGTGGATCAGGTTGTGGATCGTCTCCGGAGGCAGGCCGATCTGCTCCAGCGTGAGGAGCTTGTTCGGGATCTGGCGCAGCACCATCGCGAAGTTGCCCTTTTCCTTGAACACGCTGACGCGGAAACGCGCCATCTCTCCGAAGGCGAAGCCGAAGTCAGCGCCGCCGCGCTCGCGCACGTGCTGGATGTGGTCCTCGGACGTGATGCTGCGCATCAGCTCCTCGGTGTCCTCGGGCGTCAGCGGCGGGCCGCTGACCCGCACCAGGACGCCGTGCAGACGGATCACCGGCGGCACGTCCACGCGGATGTGAAGGTCCGCAGCCCCTTCGGAAACCATGAGCTGCAGGAGGTCGGACATCGAATACGACATAGATCAGAGTGGGTTGGGCGGGTGTTGAA
Source organism: uncultured bacterium (assembly GCA_965650815.1). Taxonomy (GTDB): domain Bacteria; phylum Verrucomicrobiota; class Verrucomicrobiia; order Limisphaerales; family CANJSG01; genus CANJSG01. The sequence goes on along the minus strand of CBFGQE010000124.1, from coordinate 7,112 downwards.
CGGGTCCGAGATCAGTCGGCATCGGTCGCGGTCGCACGGATCACCTCGTCGGCCGTGGTCTGGCCGGCGAGCACCTTGCGCTTGCCGTCTTCGCGCAGCGTCCGCATGCCCATCTCCCGGGCCCGGGCCCGGAGCGTGGAGGTCGGGACCTGCTGGTAGATGAGCTTGCGGGCCTCGTCGTCGATCACGAAGACCTCGAAGATTCCCATGCGGCCGCGGTAGCCGTTCGAGCAGTTCGCGCAGCCACGGCCCTTGCGGAAGGTCGCCTTGGCCGCCATCTCCGGCGTGATGTCCAGCGCGTGCAGCTCGGCTTCCGTCGGCATCGCGGGCTCGCCGCATTTCTTGCAGATCTTGCGCACGAGACGCTGGGCCATCAAAGCGCGGGTGCCGGACGCCACGAGGAAGGGCTTCACGCCGATGTCGATGAGACGCGTCACCGCGCCGGGCGCGTCGTTCGTGTGCAGCGTGGAGAAGACCAGATGGCCGGTCAGCGCCGCGTTGATCGCGATGGTGGCGGTCTCGATGTCGCGGATCTCGCCGAGCATGATCACGTTCGGCGCCTGGCGTAGCATCGAGCGGAGCGCCGCCGAGAAGGTCAGGCCGACGATCTCGCTCACCTGCACCTGGTTGATGCCCGCCAGCACGTATTCCACCGGGTCCTCGACGGTGATGATCTTGCGGTCGGGGCGGTTGATGAAGTTGAGGCAGGAATAGAGCGTCGTTGTCTTGCCGGAACCGGTCGGGCCGGTGACGAGGATGATGCCGTCGGGCAACCCGATGAGCCGCTCGAAGGTCTGCTGGTCATCGGAGAAGAACCCGAGCTCGGGCAGACCGAGCTTCAATCCTTCCTTGTCCAGGATACGCATGACGATGCTCTCGCCGTGCGCGGTAGGAAGGCAGGAGACGCGAAGATCGATCACCTTGTCGCCGACCTTGGTCTGGATGCGGCCGTCCTGCGGGACTCGCCGCTCGGCGATGGACATGTTCGACTGGATCTTCAACCGGCTGATGACCGACGCCTGGAGCTGCTTGGGCGGACCGGCCACCTCGTGCAGCACGCCGTCGATGCGGTAGCGGACGCGGAAGGACTTCTCCAGCGGCTCCAGATGGATGTCGGAAGCCCGCATCTTGAAGGCTTCGCCGATCAGGCCGTCCACCAGCTTGATCAGCGGCCCGTCGGTATCGACCGGGTCCTTGCCCTTTTTCTTCTTCTTGGCATCGGCGATGTCGGCGATCGTGATGTCCTGGATCATCTTCCCGACCGACTCGTCGCTGCCGCCGTAATACTTCTTCAGCGCCGCGTCGATGTCGGCATCGGTGGCGACGCACCAGTTGATCTCACCGGCAACCAACTGGGAAAGGGCGTCCGCCACGTCGATGTCCGACGGATCGCTGACCGCGATGAACGTGGCCCCGCCGTCCTGCCGCACCGGAATGGCCCGGTAGCGCTTGGCGATGTGGCGGGGAATGAGCGCGATGACCGAATCCGGCAGCTGCTGCTGCGACAGCATCACGAACTCGACCCCGTGGTGCGCGGCCTTGGCCCCGAACAGCGCCTCAGTGGTCAGAACCTTTTGCGCGATCAACGTATCGATCACGCCTTCACCGGTGTTGGCGGCGTGTTCCTGGGCGGAAGCGACCTGCGCTTCATCCACCACGCCCATCTCTACGAGGAAATCGATCAGGTAGTCGTCTTTGGCTGCCACAACGTCTTCAAGGTGTTTGGGTGTGTCGGTCGCACAAGGAATCACAGCACAACTTTGCAAAGCAACGCCAAAGCTGGTGTCGGCCGCCCCAAATTTTCGCCCCCGCCCCGCGCACCGTTTTCCCCTCGGCCGCACCCTTCGGCCCGCCGATCGACCCGCCCAAACGGGGGAGTTCCGGCCGCCTTGCCCGCCGCTCGGCGAACCGCCCATGCTGCCGCGCATGGCCGCACCCGCCGCCCCTTCCTCCGCTCCCGCCGAATCCCAACGCCTCATGTCCCTCGATGCTCTCCGGGGCTTCGACATGTTCTGGATCATCGGCGGCGGCGCCTTGGTCGGCGCGCTGCACAAGATCTCCGACACCGGTCCTATCCGCGCCATCGCCAACCAACTGGAGCACGTCGATTGGGCCGGGTTCCGCTTCTACGACCTGATCTTCCCGCTCTTCGTCTTCATCATGGGCGTGTCGCTGGTCTTCTCCCTGACGAAGGAGCTGGAGAAAGGCGGAAGGCCCGCCGCCGCCAAGCGCGCCCTGCGACGCTTCGTCCTGCTCTTCTTGATGGCGCTCTTCTACTCCGGCGGCGTCAGCACGCTCTGGCCGGACATCCGATTGCTCGGCGTGTTGAACCGCATCGCGCTCTGTTATCTCGCGGGCTCGATGCTCTTTCTCTTCCTCAAACCCAAAGGACTCGCCGCCGCCTTCATCGGCCTGCTCGTCGGCTATTGGGCGCTGATGACCTTTGTGCCGATCCGCGACATCCGGCTGGAACCGGCCGCCTTGGCCGAACGCGCCGAAGCTCTCGGCAAACCCGAGATCGCCGCCGAACTCCGCAGCGGACGCAATCCATCTTCCGCGAAGAACGGCACCGCGATGGCCTTCGCCCGCGAGCAATACGACGCCACCACCGCCACCGTGACCGGCAAGTTCGAGCCCGGCTACAACCTGGCCAACCACCTCGACTTCCTCCATCTGCCCGGCAAGAAGTGGGACAACTTCTGGGACCCCGAAGGCATCCTCAGCACCCTGCCCGCCATCGGCACCTGCCTGCTGGGCGTCTTAGCCGGGTTGATCCTGCGCAGCGCCACGGCCTCGCCGGACAAGAAGGTGCTCTGGCTCGTCGTGGGCGGGCTCGGAGCGCTCGCCCTGGGCTGGCTGTGGAATCTCCAGTTCCCCGTCATCAAGAAGATCTGGACGTCCTCCTTCGTGCTCGTCGCCGGTGGCTTCAGTTCCCTGCTGCTGGCCGCGTTCTATTGGGTGATCGACGTGAAGGGCTGGCGCAACTGGTCCCTGCCCTTCGTCTGGTATGGCTGCAACGCCATCACCATCTACGTCGCCAGCAATCTCCTCGGAGGCTTCAGCTCCATCGCCCGGCGGTTCGTCGGCGGCGATGTCCGGGCCTTCTTCAACGGAGCGGAGAACAACGGCTACGGCGATCTTTTGGTGGCGCTCGTCGGCCTGGCGCTGACGTTCTGGTTCTTGCGCTTTCTGTATAACCGGAAAATTTTCCTCCGGCTGTGAACACCCGCGCCCTGCTCCGCCTCCTTCCCCTGCTCTGCTGCTTTTGGCTCGGAACCCAAGCGGCCGATTGGCCCGGCTTCCTCGGCCCGAACGGCGACGGCACTTCGCCGGAAACCAACCTGGTCGAAATCATCCCGACCAACGGCCTGCCCGTGCTCTGGGAAAAACGCATCGGCACCGGCTACAGCGCGCCCTCGGTCCGCGGCAACGTCCTCGTCGTCTTCCATCGCCAAGGCGACGAGGAAATCACCGAAGCGGTGACGACGGACTCCGGTTCGCCGATCTGGAAACGCACCGCCAAGTCCACCTTTCGCGATCCCTACGGCTACAACAACGGTCCCCGCTGCGCTCCGGTGCTCTCGACCAATCGCGTCTTCACCTTCGGCGCGGAAGGCCGGTTGACCTGTCTCGACCTCGCCAGCGGCCAAGTGGTCTGGGAACGCGAAACCTCAAAGGACTTCACCGTGCCCGAAGCGTTCTTCGGCGTCGGCAGCACGCCGTTGCTCGACGGCGACCGGCTCCTCGTGATGGTCGGCGGGCAGCCCAATTCCGGTGTCGTCGCTTTTGATGCCGCCACCGGCAAGACGCTCTGGGAAAATGTCGGGGCCTCCAACTGGCAGGGCCAGCCCATGATCGGTTGGCCCGGGGAACGCACTGTCGTCTGGCGCGACTACGACAAGCAGGCCAGCTACGCCTCGCCCGTCATCGCCATGATCCACGGAAAACGCACCGCCCTCTGTCTCATGCGCCAGGGCCTCGTGGCGCTCGATCCCGCCAATGGCCAGGTCCGCTTCAGCCGCTGGTTCCGCGCCCGGGTGGACGAGTCGGTCAACGCCGCCAATCCCGTCGTGCTCGGCGACGAAATCCTCCTCTCCGCCGCCTACTACAAGATCGGCTCCGTGCTGCTGAAGGTGAACGAACCGGTCTCCGAACCCCGCGACGTCTGGTCCGGCACCACGCTTGAAGCCCACTGGAGCACACCCATTCTGCTCAACGGTCATCTCTACGCCTTCAGCGGCCGCAACGAACCGGACGCCCGCTTCCGCTGTGTGGAATGGAAGACCGGCAGGCTGATGTGGGAACGCGACGAAAGCTGGTCTCGCGGCGAAGACCAGCCCAACCGCTTCGGCCGGGGTGCTCTCATCTTGGCCGACGGCAAGCTCATCGCCCTCGGCGAAGGTGGTCTGTTGGGAATCTTCCGTCCCGATCCCGCGCGCTTGGTAGAACTGGCCCGCTGGCAAGTGCCCGGCGTGAAACACCCCGTCTGGCCCGGTCCCGTCCTCTCCCACGGCCGCCTCTACGTCCGCTCCGAAGACCGTCTGATCGCGCTGGACGCGGCTCGGCCATCGTCGAAGTAGGACAGGCTTGCAGCCTGCCTCCGAGATCTTCGTGGCATCCCAGAACGGTTTCGCCTGTGGACGGAATGGAGGTTTTCGGATTTTCCACGTTCCAAGAGTTCGGCTGTCTCGTTCGCTACGTTGGCTTCGTTTCGTTGTTCTCTCCAGCTACCACGGAAGTTCCATTTACCGTCGCGGCTCCGCGCTTCCACAGTCGGACCGTGATTCAGGGCCATTCCATCTCATCCCAGCGCAGCTTCCGGCCGGTCCTGGCCTTTGCTTCCTTGCTGCTTCCTTGGATGGCCACGGCCCAGAGCTCCGTCGAAATCGACTCCGTGCTCCAGACGACGCCGGGACAGGAACTCGCCTCCTCCCAGCAGGCCATCGCATCCATGCCCGGGCCGTTCACGTCCGTGCTCCAGTTCGTCTTCGGCTTCTCCACCGACGAAACGGTCGAACTCGGCGGCTTCCTCGATTCCGCCACGGTCACGCTGCGCGATGTGAACGGTGAATTCTCGGCGGTGATCGGCACCCTGGACCGCTCGGGCAGCTACTGGGCTCCGTTCAATCCCGGCGGCCTCACCCTCGAACCCTCGTCCATTGTCCGCGAGGAAACGGCCTTCCCCGATCTCGACCCGCTCCACGACTACCTCAAGGCCTACGAAGTTTCCTTCACCATCCCGGAGGAGATGCGCGGTCTCGACCTCGTGCTGCACTTCGATCTCTTCAACAACCAGAACTCCTCGGGCTCGCTCGGCTGGATCTCCAAGGCCGTCGTCGTGCCCGAGCCCGGCACCGGCCTGCTGGTCTTCGCCGGCATCCTCTTTCTCTTCGGTCTCCGCTGGCGTCAGGAACGCTGATCCGCGCCGACGTCATCCGCTTTCGATCCTCCATGAATTCCCGCGTCCTCCGCTTCGGCCCGATCCGCACCTGGCTGGTGTTCGGCCTGTCGCTCGTCCTGCCCGTCCTCGCTCCGGCGGCGGAAAAAACCTTCCAGCTCGGCGGCGTGCCCGTGGCGCTGCAACCCGTGGAAAGCGGCGTGGAAGTCCGCTACACCGCCATGCGCCTCAACCGCGCGCTCAACGTCTGGAACGCCGAGGTCACGCTCCACAACGCTTCCGGAGCGACGCTCCCCGGCCCCGTCGTCCTGCATGTGGAAGGCTTCACCGGCACCACCGGCCCGCAGCAGGCGGACGGCCTCATGGAAGGCGGCGCGTTCTATGATCTCGGCGGATCGATTCTGTCCGGCGCGTTGACCAACGGCCAAGCCACCTTGCCCCGCACGTTGACGCTCGGTGTCGGCACCGGCTCGCCCAGTCTCGTGACCCGCGTCTATGTCGGCAAAACCAGCACCACCGCCGCCATCGCCACCGTGCGCACGCTCGATGGCGCGGGCCTGCCTTTGACCGAAGTGGAGATTCTCCAACAAGGCCCTTCCGGCTCGACGACAAACAGGAGCGATTCCGTTTCAGGCTTCGCCACGCTCGGCGGCCAAAGCGGTGCGCATCTCTGGCGCTTCACCAAGCCGGATCACCTGCCCGTCTGGCGCTGGCAAACCATCGTGTCGAACACGGTGGCAAGTTTGCCCGCGCCGAGACTCGCCGCGCGCAGCACCAACGCCGTTCTGATCACGCCCATCGCGGGCGCCGTTTTGACCAACGCCACCGCTCGGATCGTCTTCGCTCCGGGTTCCGTGACGGCGGATGCCACCGCCATCTTCACGCCGCTCGATGGCCAGAATCTGCCTGCGTTCCTTCCGACCGGCTGGAGTCCGCTGAACGCGTTCTGGTTTGAGGCCAACACGAGCCTCCAGGCACCCGGCGTGGCCACGCTCCTTCCCGCCGATCGGATCAACCCTGCGGAAAACGCCGCGCTCGTCCGCTGGAACGAAGCGTCGTTGCGCTGGGACGTGCTGGAAACCCAAGCGGGCGCGGGCACGAACGCCTTGGCCTTCGCGCTTCCCGGCAACGGAGCGTTCGCCCTGGTGGTGGCCGACAGCGGTGCAACCGCGCCGCCCGCCGCGTTGGTGGGCCAGCCGTTGTTGGCTTCATCCGCGAGCTTCACCAACTTCGCCGCTCTCTCCGCGCTCGGCACCGTCACGCCGTCGCTCAATCCCGCCAGCCGCGTCGCCGAGCTCGTCACGGCCCGGGCCGAAGTCGATTTCACCAACGCCCTCGGTGCCCTGCCCAGCAGCATCTTCCTCCGCACTGAAGTTACCGAACGCTACGAACTGGCCGACGGTTCGTTGCGCATTCCGCCCCGCTACGAAACCCACGTCGTGGCCTATCGCCGTCCCGGCTCCGCCTCACCCAACACCCTTCGCGCCGTCTTCCCGCTGCGGCCCTTGCAGCTCTTCGGCGGCGACGAATTGTCGCACGCCAACATCCATGTCGAAGTCCGGCCGCCCGCGCCGTTCAGCGGCGGCGTGCTCGATGCCCAAGGCGGCCAAGTCGCGACCGAGGGAGTCCGCGTGTTGTCCGGCGTGAGCAATCTGACCGCCCAGCTCGCGGTCGAACTGCGCCGTGCTCCCACCACGAACTTCCACTCGCTCTC
>CBFGQE010000123.1:0-8106 GCA_965650815.1 uncultured bacterium | reverse complement strand
CTCACCATCCAGACCGCCGACCAGTCCCTCTGGGCCAACGTGCTGCTGACAATGGGCTGCCGGACCTGAGCCGGCGTTCGCCCTGCTTCCTGCGAGGCCGAATTGTCCGAAACGGATCTAGGAACGGAGTTCAACAACCGCACGTCGGGCCAAGCACTTCTGCACGGCGTCAAAGATTCGCGCAGGGGAACGGTTGAGGCCGGCCAGTTGGATGGACACCGGTGAGGGTTCACCCGATCCGGTTCCGGGACGGAGGGCGAGGACAAGGAACGCCATCGTTCCATTCTGTTGCAGCTTGGCCGAATCGATCTGGTCCCACGGGAACATACGGGGAGAACCGCGAAGGTAGGAGATTCCGGCGTCGTCGATCACCAGGCACGGTGGACGGCGCAGCAGCTGTCGGGCTCCGATGGCGGCGAAGAATCCGAAGCCTACGATCGCGGCCCAACCGGCGATCGGCTGCGTCAAACGTCCTCGGGTGGTCAACGGCGGCAGCCAGAGGATCGCGATACCGGCCAGCACGAATACGAGGCCGCCCAGCAGCAGCGTCCAGTCGTTCTTGCCCGAGGATCGCACGGTGAGTTTCACGCGAGGAGGAACCGCTGACCGGGCGAAAAGGTCAACGCTTTGCCGGGTTGGTTCAACTCAGAGGAACCGCAGCGCCAAAGCCGCCATGCCGAGGAAGAAGAAGAACCCCGCCACGTCGGTCACGGCCGTGAGAAAGATGCTGGAGGCGAGCGCGGGATCGACGCGACAGGCTCTCAGCCCGAGCGGAATGAGAACGCCTGCCGTCACGGCCGCGAGCTGGTTGAGGGCCATCGCACCGAAGGCGACGAGGCCGAGCTGGAAGCTCTCCTTCCACAACCAGCCGAGCATTCCCACGACGAAGCCGACGGCCAGTCCATTGACGAGCCCGAGCATGAGTTCCTTGCGCAGCGCCTTGCGGCCGTCGCCGGGGTTGATTTCGCCGAGCGCCAGGTCGCGGATGATGATGGTGAGCGTCTGCATCCCCGCGTTGCCGCCCAGGCCGGAAACGATGGGAAGAAAGACGACCAACGCCGTCCAGCGCGCGATGGTTTCCTCGAAGAGCCCGACGACGAAGGCCGCCGAGAACGCGGTGATGAGGTTGACGTAGAGCCACGGCAGACGCTTGGGCACGGCGCGGTGCCACGGGGTCAATGTCCGTTCCTCGCCGGACACACCTACCATCAACTGCATGTCCTCGGTTGCTTCGCTTTGGACGACGTTCAGCACGTCGTTCGCGCGGATCACACCAAGCATCCGTCCGAGCCGGTCCAGCACGGGCAGCGCGAGGAAATGGTAGCGACGGAACTCCTGGGCGACACTCTCCTGGTCGGCATCCACCCGCACGAAGCGGATGTCGCGGTTCATCACGTCGGCGAGCCGTTGTCCGGGCGAGGCGAAGAGCAACTCGCGGATCGGCACCACGCCGACCAGTCGGGCGGAGCCGTCCAACACGTAGAGGTAGGAGACATCCTCGGGCCGACGCTCGCTCTGTTGGCGCAAGCGCTCCAATCCCTGTTGAATCGTTTCGTCGGCGCGCAGGGCGATGAAGCGGTCGCCCATGATCCCGCCGGCCGAGTCCTCGGGATACTTGAGCAGCTCCGCCAAACGTCCGGCCAGCTCCGACGGCACCGCAACCAGCACCGAGGTCCGTTGCTCCGGCAGCATCTCGATGACGAGATCCGCCGCATCGTGTGCGGTCAGCTCGCGGGTCCATTCCGCGACGAGATCCGAGGGCACTAGGCTCAGCAACTCCGCAACGCGTTCGCGGTCCATCTCGGCTAGGGCGGCGGCGGCTACGGGACGCGGCAGCTCGCGCATCGTCTCGACCGCTTCGGGCAGTTCCAGACGCTGGATCGCGTCCGCCAGATCGGCGGGATGCTGCTTGGCCAGCTCGGCCATGTGCACGGGGAGAACGGGCTCGCTCATGGGAAAAGGGACGCGCGGTAAACGCCCGCGCCCAATAACCACGGCCCTTCCCGGAGTTCAAACGTCGAATCGTCTCAGAGCCTGTCTGAACAACCTAGAATCCGGAGTGGGCGTGCCCAGAATCGCGCGGCGTCTTGGAGTGCGGCCGTTTCCTCGGATTTGGCCTTCATTTCCCATACCGGCTCCACAACCGACGGACGATCCAGTGCGAAAAATTTTCCCCGAAGTTTATACAGAATTCCGGCCAGCGGTGTCTCTTTGGGTGAAGATGACCGATCCGGGCGAACATTGGTGCCGCGACTGGTATGAGCGAAAGGCCTCCGGGCTGCTGCTCTACGGTCGCGCGCTCGGCTTGAGCCACGGGGAGGCGGAGGACGTGCTCCAGGAGACCTTCGCGGCCTTGTTGGCGATGGAGACGGCTCCGGAGGACGCGGGGAACTACTGCGTCCGCGCCTACCGCAACCGCGCTCTCAACCACCGCCGCAGCCTGTTCCGCCGGCTGACGCGGGAGTGGGAGGCGCGGGGCTGGTTCGAGAACGAAAGCGCGTTCGATCCCCGGGAGGCGGCGGCGATGGCGGCGCTCCGGGAGCTGCCGCAGGAGCAGCGGGAGGTGATTGTGCTGCGGCTTTGGCACCGGCTTTCCTACGAGGAGATCGGGCGCATCCAGGGCGTTACGGCGAACACGGCGGCCGGGCGCTACCGCTACGGATTGGAGAAACTCAGAGGCAGCTTCGCAGAGGAGAACGATCATGAATCCCACCGACTTGGAACAGACGATGGCGCGATGGACCCCCCGGCGGCCCTCCGCGCGGATTGGGCGCAGGCTCTTCGGCCCGGCGCCGCAGGATAGGCGCCGTCATCACGGGCTGTGGTTCGCGCCATTGGCGACGGCCTGCGTGGCGCTGGCGGCGAGCCTCGGGACCATCTCGGACCACGCCGGGATGCCGGGCGCGGCCGGGCCGGTGTTCCAGACCAACGGGCTGCAGATCACCCTTTCGCGCTTCGCGCTCGACGAGGCCGCGCTCACGGGGGCGCGGCCGGACTGGAACCGCTGGGAGGAAGCGAGTTTCCAATCGACAAACCGGTTGGCCCCCACTTCAACTACCGGCCAATTTTGATCCCTCAGGAGAACCAGATTTAGCATGAAAGAGGAAAACTCGGGTCCGTCGGCCACCGGTCGAAAGTCTGCCGTCGCGGCGAAGCCCGCGGCCCCGTCCGCGCCGGTGGCACCGCTCTTCCGGCGGATCGACTGGATCACGTTCGCGCTGACCACGACGCTGATCCTGATCGGCTACCTGCTGACCATCTCGCCTCAGGTGACGCTGGAAGATTCCGGCGAACTGGCGGTGGCCTCGCAATACGCCGGCGTGCCTCATCCTCCCGGCTACCCGGTTTGGACGATCTACACGTGGGTCTTCACGAAAATCATCCCGTTCTCGAACATGGCGTTCCGCGTGGCGGTGTCGTCGGCGGTGGCCGGCGCGCTGGCCTGCGGCCTGATCGGTTTGCTGGTCTCGCGCGGCAGCAGCATGATGCTGGAGAGCATCGACGCGCTGAAGGACATCGAGAAGCGGACGGAAGGCGCGATCTGCATGGCCTGCGGGTTCGTGGCGGCGATGCTGATGGGTTTCAACGGCTACATGTGGAGCCAGGCGATCATCGTGGAGGTCTATACCCTGAGCGTGCTGTCGCTGATGCTGACGCTGTGTTTCCTCCTGCGCTGGCTCTACTCGCCGGAGGACCACAAGTATCTCTACGGGGCGATGTTCTTCTTCGGCATCTGCCTCACGAACCACATGTCGCTGCTGGTGGCTGCGGTGGGCATCCTGGTGCTGATCGCGATGGCCAACGCGAACCTGGGCCGCGTCTTCTTCATCGGCAGCGCCGCGTGCTTCGCGCTCGGGCTCGTCGCGGTGGCCGCCAAGAAGATCACCGTCTTCGACAACAACACCGCCCTCTTCATGGTCTTCTGCCTGATCGGCCTGACCACGGTCGTGGGGTCGATCATCCTCATCATCAAGACGCAGGCCTTCCTCAGGGGCTTCCACCACGCGCTGATCTCGCTTGTGGCCTGGGGACTCGGTGCCGTCTGGTATTTCTACATGCCGATCTCCGGCATGACCAACCCGCCGCTGAACTGGGGCTATCCCCGGACGGCCGATGGCTTCGTCCACGCGGTGAAGCGTGGACAATACGACTCCGTGAAGCCCGCCGACATCCTGGCCGATCCGGGCAAATTCATCGGACAGATCGGCCTCTATGTGGACGGCGCGAACGACGAGTTCACCACCGTGCTGCTGCTGGTCGGGCTGGTGCCGTTCATCTTCATCGGCCGGATGAAGGCGCGGGAACGCGCGTGGCTGATCGGATTGACGGCGATCTACCTGTGCCTTTCGGGGCTCCTCCTGATCCTGCTGAATCCGGGCTTGGACCGACAAAGCCGCGAGCTGCACAAGGTCTTCTTCACCGCCTCGCACGTCATCGTGGCGATGGGCATCGGCTACGGCTTCGCGCTGGTCGCAGGATGGCTGGCGCGCCACTACCAGGAGAGCCGCCGCTGGGGACTGATCGGCGGTGGCGTGGCCATCCTCGTGGCCCTGTTCGAACTGGCGGTGACGCTGAACAAGGAGTTCGCCGTGATGGAGGACACCGCGGGCGAGCCGGTCGGCATCTTCGGCAGCATCGTCGCGGCGCTGGGCCAGGGGCTCAACTTCTTCCCGGTGGTCTCCGGCCTGCTGCTCGTCGCGGTGGCCGTCGGCTTCCTGCTGGTGCTGGTCGTCGGCCAGAAGCGGCTCTTCCTCGGCGGCATGGTGGCGGTGCTGGCCTTCGTGCCGGTGCAGTCGATCCTCTCGCACTGGGCCGACAACGAGCAGCGCGGCCACATGTTCGGCTTCTGGTTCGGACACGACATGTTCACGCCGCCCTTCAAGGGCAAGGACGGCCAGCCCATCTATCCCGAGATGACGCGCGACGCCGTGCTCTACGGCGGCACGGACCCCGGCCGGTTCAACCCCACCTACATGATCTTCAGCGAAAGCTTCACGCCGCCCGAAGACCGGACGAACAAGGAGTTCGACCGGCGCGACGTGGTGCTCATCACCCAGAACGCCTTGGCCGACGGCACCTACCTCAACTACATCCGCGCCCATTACAACCGCAGCGCGCAGATCGACCCGCCGTTCTTCCAGAAGAGCGAGTTCACCAAGTGGATTCCGTTCTCCCGCAGCCTGGACTCGTTCTTCATGACGCTCGGCACGGAGATCGAATGGAAGCGCCGCCTCGGTTCCTCGCTCTTCGAACCGGAGCACTTCAAGGACATCGCCTCGCTCAAGGGCAAGCTCTCCGGCAGCGCCGCGAACCGACCTGCGGGCGTGGTGGACCATCTCAAGTCCAAGCTTTCCCCGGAAACCCTCGCCCTGCTTTCGGGCTCGGACGACGCGGCGCTGGCCAAGGCGTTGGCCAAGGACTTCAACCAGCTCTTCATCCGCGGGGACGACGACAACTGGCGCTACCCGGTCTTCGCCGGGGACAACCGCTTCGTGGGCGTGAAGGAGGACCTATGGGACAAGGACCGTTTCGCCGGAATCGCGCTCGACGACCATCTGGCCCGCTTTGTCCGCCGTTCGCCGACGCCCTATGAGCGTTCACGCCGCAACCGCCTGCTGCTGGAAGCGGCCTTCCCCGAGATCGAGAAGAGCCTCGGTGGCCTCTATCCCGACATGGAGATCATCACGGCGTCACCGACGGATTCGGAGCGGTGCTTCAACGAATACATCACCGACGCACAGCGGCGCTACCAGCTCGGGCAGATGCGCCCCGGCGAGGATTTCCGGGTCGATAACGGCCGGGTCCAGGTCAGCGGACAGGTGGCGGTCATGGCCATCAACGGTCTACTGACCAAGGTGATCTTCGACGCCAACCCGGAGAACGAGTTCTACGTGGAGGAGAGCTTCCCGCTGGAATGGATGTATCCGCACCTCACGCCCTACGGCATCATCATGAAGATCAACCGCCAGCCCTTGGCGGAGATCACCCAGGACATCGTGGACAAGGACCACGACTTCTGGAGCCAGTATTCCGACCGCCTGATCGGCAACTGGATCACCTACGACACGACCGTGGCCGACATCTGCAAATGGGCCGAGCGCGTCTATCTGCTGAACGACTACCGCGGCTTCACCGGCGACCGGGCCTTCGCCCGCGACGACAACGCCCAGAAGGCCTTCTCCAAGCTGCGCAGCTCCATCGGCGGCATCTACGCCTGGCGGGTCGGATTGGCGTCCGGCAGCCCCACGCCCCCGCAGTTTAGGGCCAAGCCCGGTTCTCCCGAGGAACAGCGGATGCTGAAGGAGGCGGACTTTGCCTTCAAACAGGCCTTCGCCTACTGCCCCTACAGTCCCGAGGCCGTGTATCGCTACGTGAACCTCCTGATGGCCACCCAGCGGTTCGACGACGCGATCCTCATCGCCAAGACCTGCCTGCGCTTCGACGAGGACAACACCCAGATCCGCGATCTGGTTGAGAGCCTGGAGAACTTCAAGCAGCCCCAGCAGAACACGGCGAGCCTCTTCCAGGAGGCCTTGAAGGGGCTGAACGAAGCGCTTCGTCTCGGCCAGACCAACGCCGCACTCCAGCTCATCGACCAGATCATCCAGTCGCCCAAGGTGGACGCGGCGATGGTCCAGCAGATCGCCATGCAGGCGATGACGATGCAGCAATACGGCCGGGTGGAGAGCGCCCTGGTCCGCTTGACCGAGCTGGAACCGAACAACCCAGAGGCCTTCTACGACCTCGCCGTCATCCGCAGCATGTATGGCAAGCCCGAGATGATCCCGGCGCTGAGCCGCGCCATCCGGTTGAGCAACGAGCGGCTGCAAAAGAAGGCCGATGCGGCCAACCTCCTGCAAATGGCGACGAACGAGCCGCGCTTCCAGCCCTACCACCAGATGCCGGAGTTCCAGAACGCGCTCCAGGGCAAATGAGGCCAAAGCCTGTCCTTCAATCCACGAACAGCAACGCCGGGCTTCGCGCCCGGCGTTTTTCTTTGCGGGCGATGTTCCCTTGGAAGCAAGTCGAGAATTGCCCGCCGTGTATCGGAGCCGATTGCTGCGGAAGCTGTCGGAATCATCCAAGCGGCCCATGACCGGGCGCAATTGCCGGGGCAAAGATTGCCGGGAGAAGCGGAACTTCGTGCTGGACCGGGCTGTCGGGCGAACCGACGTGCTGTCGAGTTTTGGCCTTTCGCGCGGCTTTTGCTCCAGTTTCGACCGGCAACGGGCCCTTTGCCGTCACGGCAAGGGGATTGCTTGCTGGATTCCAGGCGTCGGTGCCTCGGGAACGGAAAACCTCCGAACCCGGGTCATACGACGCCTTTAACATTACCAAACAGTATCTGTGACGTGACTGTAAAATCTGACCAATGAAAACGGGCTATCTGATCGACATGGACGGGGTGATCTACCGGGAAAACCACCTCATCCCCGGAGCGGCGGAGTTCGTCCAGGCGCTGAGCGCCACGGGCACTCCCTTCCTCTTCCTCACGAACAATTCCGCGCCGACCGGCGAGGATCTCGCCGTGCGCTTGAAGCACGTGGGCATCCCCGGCTTGTCGCCGAAACACTTCTACACCTCCGCCATGAACACGGCGGATTTCCTCAGCGAGACCGACGCCGGTTGCACGGTCTTCGTGCTGGGCGAAGGCGGGCTTCTCACCGCGCTGCACGAACGCAAGATCGCCAACGACGGCATCCGTCCGTCCTATGTCGTCGTGGGCGAAGGCGCGGTCTCGATGGAGCGCCTGGCCAAGGCCCACGAATGCCTGGAGAAGGGCGCGCGCCTGCTCGCCACCAACCCCGACAACTGGTGCCCGGTTTCGCCCGACAAGACCCGCCCCGGCGCGGGCGCGACGGCCGCGTTCCTTGAAGCCAGCAGCGGCCGCCGCTGCTACTACCTCGGCAAGCCGAACGGCTACATGTTCCACCGGGCGCGCAAGAAACTCGCGGATGTGGCTCTGGGCGACGTGGAACAGGTGGTGATGATCGGCGACACGATGGAGACGGACATTCGCGGCGCGGTGGAGTCCGGAATGCACGGCTACCTTGTGCTCACCGGTTCGACCAAGCTGGAGAACCTCGGCGACTACGTCTATCAGCC
>CBFGQE010000122.1:0-8200 GCA_965650815.1 uncultured bacterium | reverse complement strand
GTTTCGTCACCGCACCCGTCCCGAACGCCGAAAGCCATCACTGAGATGAACGAATCCACGAATCCATCAGGACGGTTAGCAGGGCGGTCTGCCAGACCGCCGCGTAGTGCGAGCAGCCTGCCCGCAAGCGACCTGACAGGTCGCGCTACGGTGACGGGCTGGCAGCCCATCCTACTCGCCGGATTGTTCGTCGCCCTAGCCTCCGGCTGCGCGAGCGGCCCAGACTACAAACGCCCCGCCACCCCGGAACCCGCAGCCTTCGGCGGCGGCATCGGTTCGCCCGCTTCCACCATCGAAACGAACTGGTGGCGCGGCTTCAACGACGCGGCTTTGGAACGGTTGGTCACGTTGGCCTCGACCAACAATCACGACCTTCGTTTGGCCACAGCCCGACTGCATGAAGCCCGCGCGTTGTGGACCTCGGCCCGTTTCGACTACGTGCCGGCAGTTCGCGCCAACGCTTCCTACGAGAACAAGCAGGACAGCATCGCCACGAAGCCCAACACCACGCGCAAGGAACGTCATTCCGAGCTGTATCGCGTCGGTTTCGACGCCACCTGGGAACTCGATCTCTGGGGACGCGTCCGCCGCAACGTCGAGGCCGCCCGCGCCACGATGGAAGCCGTCGAGGCTTCGAGGGAGGAAGTGCTCGTCGCTGTTCGCGCCGAAGTGGCGATCAACTATCTGGAGCTGCGCGGCAACCAGGCGCTCCTCGCCGTGGGCCGTCAGAACGCGAAGAACCAGTCCGACACGCTCAAGCTGGCCGAAGCCCTGCGCGACGGCGGCCAAGGCACGCAGTTCGACGTGGCCCGCGCCCGTTCGCAGTTGAACGAAACGCTGGCGGCCATCCCGCCGCTGGAAAGCGCGGTCGAACAGACGTTGCATCGTCTGGCCGTGCTCTGCGGCTTGCCGCCCGCTGGCGTTCGTTCGGAACTGTCGGCAGCGGCTCCCCTGCCCGTCACACCCACCGTCCTGAGCATCGGCGATCCCGCGCAGTTGTTGCAGCGCCGCGCCGACGTGCGGGCGGCGGAGCGTTCCTTGGCCGCCGCTACTGCGCGCATCGGCGTGGAGAAGGCGGACCTGTTCCCTTCGGTCACGTTCGTCGGCAGCATCGGGTTGCAGGCCAACAAAATCACCGATCTAGGCGACAGCGGCACGGACCTCTGGGGTTTCGGCCCGCACATCTCTTGGGCCGCGCTGGATCTCGGCCGCGTGCGCCAGCGGATGAAAGCCGCCGACGCACGGACCGAAGCCGCGTTGGCGATCTACGAACAGACCGTGTTGCTGGCTTTGGAGGAAACGGAGAACAGCCTCGTCTCCCTCACCCAGGAACGCCGCCGCCTCGACCACCTGCGTGCGGCGGAACAAGCCGCCATCGAGGCCGTCGAACTCGCCCGCCAGCGCTACCGCGACGGCGTGGCCGATTTCCTCAGCGTGCTCGACGCCGAGCGCACTTTGCTCAGCCTTCAGGAACAGCGCGTCACCAGCGAAACCCTGGCCGCGACCCGCTTGGTGGCGGTTTACAAAGCTTTGGGCGGGGCTGAGGCGCTTCCTGGGCCTTGATTCCACGGAAACCCGAGCGCCAACCGTCGTTGCCCTGGCCCGGTTTTTTCCCTGCGGACATTCCGCTTCGTCCGGACTTTCCCATTGTTTCCAAAAAACCGGTCTCCTAGTCTTTCGCATCCGACCGGGAACGCCTTGAAAACCTTGCCTGAAAGGGCGGTCTGCGGGCCGGAAACACTGACACAATGAGCGACGAAGCACCGAAGCAGGACCCCATCAAGGAAGTCTATGATGGGTCCAAGATCAGCACCCTCGAAGGGCTCGAAGCCGTCCGGAAAAAGCCCGGCATGTATATCGGCGGCACGGACGAGCGCGCCCTCCACCACTGCGTGTCCGAGGTGCTGGACAACTCCGTGGACGAGCACCTCGCCGGCCATTGCAAACGGATCGACGTGACGATCCACGTCGATGGCTCCATCTCCATCCGCGACGACGGCCGCGGCATCCCGGTCGATCCCCATCCGCAGAAGAAGATCCCCACGGTCGAGCTGGTGCTGACCACGCTCCACTCCGGCGGCAAATACGGCCAGGGCGGCTACAAGTTCTCCGGCGGCACGCACGGCGTCGGCGCGAAGTGCGTGAACGCCGTTTCCGAGTGGTTCGAGGTGGAGGTGTCCCGCGACGGCAACGTCTATGGGATGGAATTCGCCCAGGGCAAGGTGACCAAGAAGCTCAGCGTCATCGGCAAGGCCAAGGGCACCGGCACGCTGATCACCTTCAAACCCGATCCCGAGATCTTCAAGGAGACGGTCGAATTCAAGTCCGACCGGGTGGCCCAACGCTTGCGCGAGCTGGCGTTCCTCAATTCTGGACTGGAGATCGTCTTCACCGACGAACGCAACCCGGAGAACCGCCCCGAGACGTTCTTCTACAAGGACGGCGTCGAGGAGTTCGTGAAGCAGCTCAACAAGAGCAAGACTGCCATCCATCCGAAGCCCGTATCCGTCCGCAAGGAGACGAAGGTCACTAGCGACGAGAAGTCGGTCGAGATCCACGCGGAGATCGTCCTCCAATACAACGACTCCTACAACGACCAGGTCCTCTGCTACACCAACACCATCCACAACCCGGATGGCGGCACGCACCTGTCGGGCTTCCGCAGCGCCCTGACCCGGGCGATCAACCAATATTCCAAGTCGAACAATCTGCTGAAGGAGAAGGACCCGCAGATCACCGGCGACGATGTTCGCGAAGGTCTGACCGCCGTCATCTCCATCAAGCACAGCGACCCGAAGTTCGAATCGCAGACCAAGGTGAAGCTGATTTCGCCCGAGGTGGACAGCATGGTCGGCTCTGCGACCTACGAAGGGTTGATGAATTACTTCGACGACAACCCGGCCGTCGCCAAGAAGGTCATCGACAAGGCGCTCAACGCCGCCCGCGCCCGTGAAGCCGCCCGCAAGGCCCGCGAAGCCGTCCGCAAGACCGCGCTGACCGGCGGCGGCTTGCCCGGCAAGCTGGCCGACTGCTCCGACCGCGACCCGGCCAACACCGAGCTCTACATCGTCGAGGGTGACTCGGCCGGTGGCTCCGCCAAACAGGGGCGCGACCGGAAGTTCCAGGCGATCCTCCCGTTGCGCGGCAAGCTGATCAACGTGGAGAAGGCGCGGTTGGACAAGGTGCTCCAGAACAACGAAATCCGGACCATGATCACGGCCGTGGGCACCGGCATCGGCGACGGCGAGGGCGAGGGCGCGTTCAACATCGGCAAGCTCCGCTACCACAAGATCATCATCATGACGGACGCCGACGTGGACGGATCGCACATCCGCACGTTGCTGCTCACGTTCTTCTACCGGCAGATGCCGCAGTTGATCAAAGGCGGGTTCGTCTATATCGCCCAGCCGCCGCTTTACTCCGTCACCCGCAAGAAGCGCACGGACTACATCGACGACGACGCGCAGTTGAACCGCCTGCTCCTCCAGAGCGGCAGCGAGGAAGTGCAGTTGAAGAACCTCGCCGACGGCAAGGTGGTTCCGGCGAAGCAGCTGGAGGAGATCCTCGGTCTGCTGGAGACCCTCGACAAACACGCCACCTACATCCGTCGGCAGGGCGGTGACTTTGCCGAATACATCGAGAAGCGCGGGCCGAACGGCGAGTTCGCCTCGCACATGATCAAGATCCGCGAGGGCAACGAGGAAACCGTCAACTACTTCACCTCGGGCGAGGAACTGGAAACCTTCAAGGCCGCCAACGGCGACCTCTTCGGCCTCGACGCCGAAACTGCTCCCAAGAAAAAGGACGGCCCTAGCCGCCGCGCCACCTATGCCGACCTCCACCACGAGAGCAAGGCGATCGCCGACCTGTTGGCCAAACTCAGCAAAAAGGGCCTGAGCATCGAGCACTACGCGGCCCAGGACAAACCGCTGTTCGAGCTGATCGAGGGCGAGGGCGACAAGGCCACCGTGACGCCGATCTTCTCCATCCCCGAGATCTTGGCCGGCGTGAAGGCGGTCGGGAAGAAGGGCATCCAGATGTATCGCTTCAAAGGTCTGGGCGAAATGGACGCGAAGGAGCTCTTCGAGACCACGATGAATCCGGCCAAACGCAAGCTGCTCAAGGTGGACCTGACCGATGCCATCGAGGCCGAGGAGATGTTCACCAAGCTGATGGGCGACGAGGTCGAGCCCCGCCGTCAGTTCATCGAGGACAACGCCCTGAACGTCCGCAACCTGGACGTTTGATCGGGAAAGAAAATTGACAGTGTAGTCTCAAGTGACTACATGTGTCTTATGAAAACCAAACCTACCACCTACACCGCCAAGCCTGAGGAACCGCTGGTGCTTCAGGACGCCGTCGTGCTGCCGGAGATCGGCATCACCATGCCGGTGCGGGCGGCCAAGGCGAAACTCTCGGCGCTGCTGGAGTTCGTCGCGGCCGGCACTCCGGTCACCATTACTTCGGATGGCGTGCCCAAGGCGGTGCTGCGGCCGGTGACGCCGGCTTCGGAGCGGGTCGGCTTCGAGCCGGCGTGGGATCTTCTGGAATCCATGCCCGCGCAGACCGAAGGCCCGCTTTCCACCGAGTTGGTGCGGGCGGACCGTGATGGGCGGGGCTGGTAACTCACGATGTATCTCGATTCCTGCATCTTCGTGAAGCTGCTGACCCCGGAACCGGACAGCGTCGAGTTCTCGCAGTATTGCGCCGGGCAAGTGCTCCACACTTCGGAGCTGGCCTTGACCGAAGTCTTCGCCGCCCTGCTCGCCAAAGAACGGGCCGGGCGGATCACCCGCAGTCTCCGCGAGCGCGCCTGGGAACGGTTCCAATCCTGGGTCGCTCGCGGAACCATCATCCTTGTGCCCCTGAACCGCACCGCATTGAGCAAGGCGACGTCCGTCCTCGCGCAGTGCCATCCGAAAGTCCCGTTGCGGACGCTCGACGCCATCCATGTGGGAGCCGTCGATTTTTGCCAGAGTTTCCCCCTCGTGACCACCGATGACCGGATGCGCGACGCCGCCCGGAACTTCGGTTTCGCACTGTATCCGGCCGATCCGGCCCACAACTGAGTTTCCAAAATGCCCGACGAAATTGTTCCTCCCAGCTCCGGCGGCTCCGTTTATGCGCCGAACGAAAAGGTCGCCAAGATCAACGTCGCCGACGAGATCAAGGCCTCGTTCCTCGACTACTCGATGTCGGTGATCATCTCGCGCGCGTTGCCCGACGTGCGCGACGGCCTCAAGCCCTCCCAGCGCCGCATTCTCTACGCGATGAGCGAGCTGTCGCTCTACCCGGGCCGCAAGCACATGAAGTGCGCCAAGATCTGCGGCGACACCTCCGGTAACTACCATCCGCACGGCGAAGCGGTCATCTACCCGACGCTCGTCCACATGGCCCAGCCCTGGGCGATGCGCGAGAAGCTGGTGGACGGCAAGGGCAACTTCGGCTCCATCGAAAACGATCCCCCGGCGGCGATGCGTTATACCGAGGCGCGCCTCACGCATCTCGGCACCGCCCTCATGGCGGACATGGACAAGGACACCGTCGATTTCGTCCCGAACTACGACGAGCGTCTGACCGAGCCGACCGTCTTCCCCGCCGCCTTCCCGAACCTGCTGGTCAACGGCGGCACCGGCATCGCGGTCGGCATGGCCACCAACATCCCGCCGCACAACCTCGGCGAGGTCGTGGACGGCATCTGCGCCCAGATCGACAACCCGGACATCACGATCCCGCAGTTGATGAAGTTCATCAAAGGCCCGGACTTCCCCACCGGCGGCATCATCTGTGGCACCGAGGGGATCAAGAACTACTTCACCACGGGCCGAGGCAGCGTGAAGCTGCGCGGCCGAGTCGGCGTCGAGCAGCTCAAGGGCAACCGCGAGCAGCTCGTCATCACCGAGATCCCCTACAACGTGAACCGCGCGGCGCTGGAGGAGCGCATCGCGGAGCTGGTGAACGAGAAGGTCCTCACCGACATCTCCGGGATGCGCAACGAGTCGGACCACAACACCCGTCTCGTCATCGAACTCAAGCGCGACGCCGTCCCGAAGGTCGTCATCAACAACCTCTTCAAGCACACCCAGCTCGAAGGCAGCTTCAGCTCGAACGTCCTGGCCATCGACCACGGCCGTCCGAAGACGCTCAACCTGAAGGAGCTGATCAACTGCTACATCGAGCACCGCCGCGAGGTCATCCTGCGCCGGACCCGCTTCGAGCTGCGCAAGGCCGAGGAACGCGCCGAACTGCTGGAAGGCTACATCGCCGCGCTGAGCAACCTCGACGAGTTCATCCGCATCATCCGTTCGTCCAAGAACCGCGACGAAGCCAAGATCAAGCTGCTCGCCTTCGAATGGAGCCGCGCCCAGGTCGAACGCTGGGGCATCCTCATCCGCAGCGAAGGCCGCCTCGTGAACGGCCAGTGGGCCCTGACGGAACGCCAGGTGGACGCCATCCTCGAGCTCCAGCTCTACCGCCTGACCGGCCTGGAAATCGACAAGATCATCGGCGAATACACCGAGCTGTTGAAGGTCATCAAGGACCTGCTCGACATCTTGGCCAAGGAATCGCGCGTCCTGACGATCATCAAGAACGAGCTGAAGGCCATCAAAGAGAAGCACGCCACGCCGCGCATGACCGAGATCGTGCCGGACGAGGGCGAGATCGCCATCGAGGACCTGATCGCGAACGAGGGCGTCATCGTCACGCTCACCCACAACGGCCTGATCAAACGCACCAACGTCTCCAGCTACCGGGCCCAGCGCCGTGGCGGCAAGGGCGTCATCGGCATGACCACGCGCGAGGCCGAGAAGCCGGAGGACGCCGATTTCATCGAGCACCTCTTCACCTGCTCCACGCACGACTACCTGATGTTCTTCACGAACCTCGGCCGCGTGTATGTCGAGCGCGTGCACGAGATCCCCGACATGGGCCGCGCCGCCAAGGGCCGTTCCATCGCCAACCTTCTGGAGCTGCGCTCCGAGGAGAAGATCCAGACCTTGGTCCGCGTCGTCGCCAAATACGGCGCCAACAAGGAGGACGAAACCTGGAAGCAGTCGCACGAACTCTTCTTCGTCACCCGCCAGGGCACGGTGAAACGCACCGCGTTGAGCGATTTCCAGAACGTCCGCAAGGGCGGCATCATCGCCATCACGTTGGAACAGGGCGACGACCTCATCGACGTGAAGCTCACCAACGGCCACAACGAGGTCGTGCTCATCACCAAGGAAGGCATGAGCATCCGCTTCGCCGAAGGCCAGGTCCGCTCCATGGGCCGCAACGCCGCCGGCGTGAAGGGCATCGAGCTGGAGAAGACCGACGCCGTCGTGGCTTGTGCCATCGTCGATCCCGCCGCCACGCTCCTGGTCGCGGGCGAAAACGGCATCGGCAAACGCACCCCGTTCGACACCACCGACGAGCACGGCAAGGTGGAGCCCGTCTATCGGCTCCAGTCGCGCGGCGGCAAGGGCATCATCACCATGAAGACCGGCGACAAGACCGGCAACGTGGTCGGCGCGCTCACCGTGCGCGACACCGACGAGCTGATGCTCATCACCAACGGCGGCCAGATGGTCCGCATCCCCGTGAAGGGCATCCGCGAAACGGGCCGCAACGCCCAGGGCGTGAAGCTCATCAACCTCGACGAGAAGGACAAGCTCCAGGCCATCGCCCCCGTCATCTCCGAAAAGGAAGAGGACGAAGCCACGGGCGAAGGCGCGTTGCCGCTGTCCTGAACAACATTCCCAATCGCCAAGGCCGGGCCTCATCGCCCGGCCTTTTTCGTTGGCGTCGCTTGATCGCCTGCTGGCCCGGCCCGTCGGCATCGTGTCCGCAGTTCAACCTCCTGTTCACCCGCGCCGGTCTTTCGCTATGCTCTCGCGACCGTGAACGATCCGCGCATCGCCGAACTCCGCTCGCTGCTCCCGCAGGCCATGTTGCCCGACTGGGTGCGGCTGGGCGCACGCGCCGTCCGGCTCTTCAAGGACCGCCTGCATCCGGACAAGCATGACGCCGTGCTGAACCGCCTGCTGGATCAGGTCCGCGCCTCCATCGAGCTGCGGGAGCGCCGACGCGTTTCCGTCCCCGCCGTTTCCTACCCGAAGGATCTGCCGATCACCGCGCGCAAGGACGAGATCGTCGCCGCCATCCGGGCGAACCAAGTCATCGTGCTGGCGGGCGAAACGGGTTCGGGCAAGACGAC
>CBFGQE010000121.1:0-8262 GCA_965650815.1 uncultured bacterium | reverse complement strand
TCCCTTTTATGCACGTTTTGATCTGCGATCCGATCTCGCCCAAGGGCATCGCCCTCTTCCAGGGCCGCCCCGAGTTCAAGGTCACCGTTCTCTCCAAGCGCCTCTCCGAAGCCGAGCTGCTCCCCATCGTGGCCGATGTGGACGCGATGGTCGTCCGTTCCGAGACCAAGGTGACCAGGAAGGTCATGGAAGCCGCGCCCCAGTTGAAGGTCGTGGGCCGAGCCGGCGTGGGCGTGGACAACGTGGACGTGGAAGCCGCCACCGCCCGGGGCGTCGTGGTCATGAACACGCCCGCCGGCAACACCGTCACCACGGCCGAACTGACCTTCTTCATGCTGGGCGCCATCGCCCGCAAGATCCCCGCCGCGCACGCCACGATGGCCGCCGGCAAGTGGGACCGGAAAGCCTTCCAGGGCACCGAAGTGGCCGGCAAGACGCTCGGCGTCCTCGGCATGGGCCGCATCGGCTCCGAGGTGGCCAAGCGCGCCCTCGCCTTCGGGATGCGCGTCGTCGCCTACGATCCCTTCCTGACCGACGCCCGCGCCAAGCAGCTGGGCGTGGAACTCGCCCAGGACACCGACATCGTCTATCGCGAGGCGGATTTCATCACCGTCCACATGCCCGTGACGGAGCAGACGAAAGGCATGTTGAACGCCGAAGCCTTTACCAAGATGAAGCCCGGCGTCCGCATTGTGAACTGCGCCCGCGGCGAGATCATCGCCGAGGACGATCTCGTGGCCGCGCTGGAGTCCGGCAAGGTTGGCGGCGCCGCGCTCGACGTCTTCTGCGAGGAACCGCTCGCGGCCGACCACAAGTTCCGCGCGTTGCCCAACGTCGTCCTCACGCCGCACCTCGGCGCCAGCACCGGCGAAGCGCAGGAGAAGTGCGGCATCGAGGTCGCCGAGGTCATCTCCGGCTTCCTGCTCACCGGCGAGGTGAAGAACGCCGTGAACCTCCCCGGCGTGGACGCCAAGACCTACGAGCTCGTAAAGCCCTACCTCGCCCTCGGCGAGAAGCTCGGCAGCCTGCTCGGCCAGCTCGCTTCGGCCAACGTGGACCGCATCCATGTCACCTACGGCGGCAAGGCCCAGGATCTCCCGAACGTCGATCCGATCACCCGCGCCATTCTCCGGGGCTACTTGGCCCACGGTTCGGCGGTGAAGGACATCAACAACGTCAACGTCCGCAGCGCCGCTTCGTCCCTCGGTTTGAACGTCGAGGAGAAGAAGTCCGACGAGCCCGTCACCTTCAACGAATGGCTGCACGTCCAGCTCTTCAGCGGCAACGAGAAGGTCCTTTCCGCCGGTGGCACGTTCTTCGGTTCGCCGAACAACCCCCGCATCGTCCGCCTCTTCAGCCAGCCCGTGGAGATCCCCATCTCCGGCACGCTGCTCCTGCTGAACAACAAGGACCGGCCGGGCATCGTCGGCTATCTCGGCACCCTGCTGGCCAAACACTCGGTCAACATCGCCAACATGAGCCTCAGCCGCGAGGTCGCCGGCGGCGAGGCCCTCACGGTCTTCGTCCTCGACACCCGTCCGCCCGAGGCGTGCCTGAAGGAGATCCAGTCGGACGCCGACATCACCAACGTGCGCGTCGTCCAGCTCTGAGCCATAGTCATCCCATGAAATTCACGCCGCTCCTCCTCGCCGCGCTCGTCGCCGGTTCCCTCCATTCCGCCTCGGCCGCCGACGCTCCGGCCGAGAAAGGCTCCAAGCTCGATGCGCTCTTCGAGGACAAGGTCCTGGCCAAGGGCACGGGCTTCACCGTGAAGCAGAGCGAATTGGACGACGCCTACGGGGAGCTCCGCGCCGCCTACGCTTCGCGCGGCCAGCAGATCCCCGATCAACAGCGTCCGCTGATGGAGTTCCGCCTGCTCGACCGACTGATCGCCGCCAAGATGATCACCGCGATGGCGACGGACGAGGACCGGGTCGAGGCCAAGAAGCGCTTCGACAAGGCGCTGGAGGAAACGCTGGCCCGTTTCGCCAGCCAGGAGGCCTTCGAGCAGCAGCTCAAGTTCGCCGGCATGACGATGGACAAGTTCAAGGAGAAGAGCCTGGAGCAGCTCACCTGGCAGACCGTCATCGACCGCACCCTCAAGCCGAAGCTCAACGTGACCGAGGCGGACATCCAGAAGTTCTACAAGGAGAACCCCTCCAGGTTCGAGCGGCCGGAGATGGTGAAGCTGAACCAGGTGCTCGTCTCCACCCTCGACACCTCCAAGAAACCGCCCCAGCCGCTGCCCGAGGAGGCCAAGGCCGAGAAGCTCGCGCTGGCCAAGAAGATCAAGGAACGCGCGGAGAAGGGCGAAGACATGGCCGGATTGGCCAAGGAATTCTCCGACGACACCGGCTCCAAGGAAAACGGCGGCGAATTCACCTTCCCCCGGGGCACGGGCCGGATTCCCGCCGAGTTCGAGGCCGCCGCCTTCTCCCTGGAACCCGGCAAGGTGAGCGACATCGTCCAGACCAGCCTCGGCTACCACGTCATCAAGGTCGCGCAGAAGATCCCGGCCGAACTCGTGCCGCTGGAGAAGGTCCACGACGACCTGAAGAAGAGCCTCGAGGCCCAGGAGATCCAAAAGCTGATCCCCGACTACGTCGAAGGCCTGAAGAAGGAAAACAAGGTCGAGGTCTTCATCCCGATGCCCGAAGGCTTGAAGAACGAACCCAAGGCCTGAGCCGGCTCCATCTGCCTTCCGAATAATAACCAGGCCGCCCGAACGGGCGGCCTGATTTGTTTCGGCGAGCGATTCAGGGCAACGCCACAACGCCCAACTTCAAAGTGCGAAGTTGGGCGTTGATCGTTCGATGGTTTCCTTCTGCGCGCTCAGACGGCGCGGAGGTCCAGCGTGAAGGGGAAGTCCGGGTTCTTGCCGGGGTAGTTCACCTGCATCGGGCCGGGCGTGTGGCCGTGGCGGAAGAAGCGCGCGAGGCGACGGCTTTCTGCTTCGAAGGAATTAACCGGCGCGGTCTCGTGGCTGCGGCCGCCGGGATGGGAGACGTGGTAGGTGCAACCGCCCACGCTGCGGCCGTTCCAAGTGTCCACCACGTCGAAGACGAGCGGGGTGTGGACGCCAATGGTGGGTTGGAGGCAGCTCGCCGGTTGCCATGCGCGGTAGCGGACACCGGCGACGTATTCGCCGTTGGTGCCGGTGGGGTGCAGCGGCAACGCATGGCCGCCGACGGCGATGACGTGGCGGCCATCGATCAAGCCCTGCGCCTTCACCTGGATGCGCTCCAGCGAGGAATCGACGTAGCGGACGGTGCCGCCGCCGCCTGCTTCTTCGCCGAGGACATGCCAGGGTTCCAGGGCTTGGCGCAGTTCGACGTGGATGTTCTTCACCGCCAGATCGCCGAACTGCGGGAAGCGAAACTCGAAGTGCGGCGCGAACCACTCGGGCTTCATCGGGTAGCCGCTGATCTGGAGGTCTTCGATCACGTCGGAGAAGTCGCTCCAGACGAAGTGCGGGAGCATCCAGCGGTCGTGGATGTCGGTGCCCCAGCGGACGAGGTGGTTCGTGTAGGGCTTGTTCCAGAACTTGCTGATGAGCGTCCGCAACAGGAGCTGCTGGGCGAGGCTCATGC
Organism: uncultured bacterium; assembly: GCA_965650815.1. Taxonomy (GTDB): domain Bacteria; phylum Verrucomicrobiota; class Verrucomicrobiia; order Limisphaerales; family CANJSG01; genus CANJSG01. The sequence continues at coordinate 4,672 of CBFGQE010000121.1, read as the reverse complement.
GGGCGTGCGGCGGCATCTCGAAGGCGCGCATCTCCAACAGGCCGAGGCGGCCGGTGCTGCTGTCGGGCGAGTAGAGCTTGTCGATGGACAGCTCGGCGCGGTGGGTGTTGCCGGTGGCGTCGATCAGCAGGTTGCGGAAGAGGCGGTCCACGAGCCACGGCGGCACGGAACCGAAAGCGGGCACCTGCTTGAAGGCCACTTCCATCTCATACAGCGAGTCGTTGCGCGCCTCGTCGATGCGCGGGCTCTGGCTGGTGGGCCCGATGAACATGCCGCTGAAGAGATACGAGAGCGACGGGTGGTTCTGCCAATAGGCGATGAGGGAGCGGAGCAGGTCGGGTCGCCGCAGCAACGGGCTGTCCTGCGGCGTCGCGCCACCGATGACGATATGGTTGCCGCCGCCGGTGCCGGTGTGGCGGCCGTCCACCATGAACTTCTCGGTGCCGAGGCGGGATTGGCGCGCTTCCTCGTAGAGCAGCTCGGTGTGTTTCACCATCTCGTCCCAGCTGCCGGTGGGGTGCATGTTCACCTCGATCACGCCGGGGTCGGGCGTGACCTTGAGCACGTTCAGCCGCGGATCATGCGGCGGCGTGTAGCCCTCGATGACCACTGGAGTATCGAGCAGCTCGGCGGTGTCCTCCACGGCGGCGATGCAGTCGAGGTATTCCTCCAACGTGCGGACGGGCGGCATGAAGACGTGCAAGCGGCCGTTGCGCGGCTCCACGCAGAGCGCGGTGCGCGTGATGTAACCGGCGGATTCGCCGATCGCGGGCGCATGGGCTGGATCGTAGTCCGGCGGAAGTTCGGGCAAACGCTGGCCGCGAATCCGGGGGCGGCCACCGGGGCCGAACTCACCGGCGTCGGCACCGAGCGCGACGCCGCGCGGGCCGAACCAGTTCGCCGAGAAGTAGCGCTGGAGATCCTTCTCCGGTCGTTTGGGCAACGGCGGACGTTCTTCGAGCGGGTCCTGCTCGTTGATGTAGGGATAGTCGCTCGCGCTCGCCCAGGGGACGGAATCGAGCGGCAGCCGCAGGCCCATCGCGGAATCGCCGGGGATGAGGTAGCAGCGTTCGGAGCGGAGGAACCACGGGCCGGAAACCCAGCCGGGTTCGGACGCGCCCTGCCCGCGCTGGAGCGGCAGCACGTAACCGACGACCTTGTCCAAGCCCTGCTCGAAGATCTTGGACAGACGTTCGCGCTCTTCCTTGTTCTTCAGCTTCGAGTCGAAGGGATCGACGTTGATGGGCAGGCGGCGCTCCTTCCACAGGTAGTAGAAGGCGTCCTCGAAGCCCGGCATGATATGGCGGCTGCCGCATTGCAGGCGTTCGGCCAAGGCGTAGATGAAGGCCTCGGCCTGCTTCTCGCCGAAGCCGTAGTTCTTCTTTTCATCGGCGAAGAGCGCGGGATTTTCCCAGATCGCCTGCCCGTCTTTGCGCCAATAGCAGCCGAAGGCCCAGCGCGGCAGCGATTCGCCCGGATACCATTTGCCCTGGCCGTAGTGGAGCAACCCGCCGGGGGCGAAGTGGCCCTTGAGCCGCTTCATCAAGTCGTCGGCCAGCAGGCGCTTCTTCGGCCCGAGCGCGGCGGTGTTCCACTCCGCGCCGTCCGGATCGTCGATGGAGACGAAGGTCGGTTCGCCGCCCATCGTCAGACGGCAATCGTTCTTCTTCAGATCCGCATCCACGAGGTGGCCGAGCTTCTCGATCTCCTGCCATTCCTCCTCGGTGTAGGGCTTGGTCACGCGCGGCGACTCGAAGATCCGCGTGACCTTCATCTCGAACCCGAATTCGCACTCCGCTTCATCGACCAGGCCGCTGATGGGCGACGCGCTGGAAGGATCGGGCGTGCAGGCGAGCGGGATGTGGCCTTCACCGGCGAAGAGGCCGGATGTGGGATCGAGCCCGACCCAGCCCGCGCCGGGCAGATACACCTCGCACCAGGCGTGGAGATCCGTGAAATCGACCTCCGTGCCGCTCGGACCGTCGAGCGACTTTTGGTCGGCCTTGAGCTGGATGAGGTAGCCGCTGACGAAGCGAGAGGCTACGCCCAGATGGCGGAAGAGCTGGCAGAGCAGCCACGCGGAATCGCGGCAGGAACCGCTCAGTTTGGTCAGCGTCTCCTCCGGCGTCTGCACGCCCGGCTCCAAGCGGATGAGATACTTGATGTCCTTCCAGAGCTTCTGGTTCAGGGCCACGAGGAAATCGATCGTGCGCATCCGCCCGTCCTTCTCCTTCGTCACGATCGGGTCGCCGACGATCTCGCTCTTCACCTGGTCCACGCAGGCCTGGAGCTTGGGCGAGAGCGGGAGCTTGAGCAGGAAGGGCGCGAGCTCGTGGTCCAGCGCCTTGTCGTATTTGAACGGGAACTTCTCGGCCGCCGGTTCCAGGAAGAAGTCGAAGGGATTGAAGACCGCCATCTCCGCCACGAGGTCCACCTCGATCTCGAACTTCGTCGTCTTGTCCGGAAAGACGAGCCGGGCGAGGTAGTTCGACTGCGGGTCCTGCTGCCAGTTGATGAAGTGCGTTTCCGGCGTCACCCGCATCGAGTAGCTCAGGATGCGGGTGCGGGAGTGGGGCGCGGGACGCAGGCGCACGACCTGAGGACCGAGGTTGACGGGCCGGTCGTAGGCGTAGGACGTGCGATGGTTCAGGGCGACGTGGATGGACATGGTTGGGGAGAATCCGCGAGTTGCCGAAGTGGACGGGGGCGATCGGCCGTCCGGGGGAGCGAAGCGCATTCGCGCTTGCCGTGGCAGGAGTATCGGAAGCAGCGGGAAGCGTCAACCGTGCCCCCGTTAAATCACAGCGCCGCTCCGGCTGGACCGTCCTTGCCGTGCTCCGACCGTGTTTTGTCCTGTGCGGCTGAAATTCCACGGACGGTGAAACTGGGCGGTTGACGATCCATTCCGCGGGTCCACTGTGCGTCCATGCCTGCCCTCGATTCCATCAAGGACCAGCAGTCGCATCTCCAAGCGTTGGCCCTCAAACCCTCCTCCGAAACCGCCGTCCTCGGCCGCGCCGTGCAGCCGACCGAAGACCCGTTGTCGATTGACCGGATCAACGCCCGCGTGAACCAGCCGAGCCGGACCCTGGAGAACATCCTCCATCGTCGCGAGCCCGTGCCCCGGTTCGGCATCAACGAGTGAGACAGCGTCCGTGGGAAGCGGCGATCGCGCGCCGCGACTTCCGCCGGGAAATGGCGGAGGGGAGTTCGTTGCGTTCCGTTTACACCCGCCCGGACCGCTGTTAGAACCCCCGCGTGTCATCCGCCACATCCATCTGGAAACAACTGTCGTCGCCGCGCCTCAGCCTCATCGCCGGCCCCTGCGTCGTGGAGAGCGAGGAGCTGTGCTTCAAGATCGCCCGCTCCCTCATCAAGACCTGCGCCGCGCTGAAGATCCCCTACGTCTTCAAGGCCAGCTTCGACAAGGCCAACCGTTCCTCCGGCAAGTCTTTCCGCGGTCCCGGCGTCGAAGCCGGTCTCGATGTCCTCGCCAAGATCCGCGCCGAACTCGGCGTGCCGGTCCTGACCGACGTCCACACCGAGCAGCAGGTGGAGCTCGCCTCCGAAGTGGTGGACATCCTCCAGATCCCCGCCTTCCTCTGCCGCCAGACCGATCTGATCGAGGCCGCCGCCAAGTCCGGCCGCATCGTGAACATCAAGAAGGGCCAGTTCCTCGCCCCGCACGACATGGCGAACGTGGTGAAGAAGTTCCACGCCGCCGGTGGCGAACGCCTCATGTTGACCGAGCGCGGCACCACCTTCGGCTACAACAACCTCGTGGCCGACATGCGCTCCATGCCGATCATGCGCGCGACCGGTTGCCCAGTGATCTTCGACGCCACCCACTCGGTCCAGTTGCCCGGCGGTGCGGGCGACAAGTCGGGTGGCCAGCGTGAATTCGCCCCCGTGCTCGCCGCCGCCGCCGTGGCCGCCGGAGCGACCGGCCTCTTCATCGAGACCCATCCCGATCCCGACAAGGCGTTGAGCGACGGGCCGAACATGATTCCGTTGGCCGAAATGCCCAAGGTGTTGAAGCGCCTCGTCCGCATCCACGCCGCAGCGAATGCCTGACGCGCGTCGCCTGACCACTGGCCACCGATCCCCGATCTCCGATCCCCGATTCCCGACCATGAGTTCTCTCGTCCATCCGCCGCTCGCCGAGCGCCTCGTCCGCATCAAGCTGCTGTTGCTGGACGTGGACGGCGTCTTGACCGACGCCACCGTGCAGATGGGCGCGGGCGTCGAGACCAAGACCTTCCACATCCGCGACGGCCTCGGGATCGTCCTCGCGCGCAAACACGGCATCAAAGTGGGCTGGATTTCCGCCCGTCCGTCCGACGCCACCGTCGCCCGGGCGGAGGATCTGAAGATCGATTTCCTCCACCAGGACAAAGGCCCCAAGGTCGCCGCCGCCGAAGCCATCCAGCGGCAATGCGGCCTGACCTGGGAGGAAACCTGCTTCGTCGGCGACGACATCGTGGACCTCGGCTGTCTGAACCGCGCGGGCATGGCCGTGGCTCCGGGAGACGCGATTCCCGAGGCCCGCGACCTGGCCCATTACGTGACCTTGGCCGGAGGCGGGCGCGGCGCGGTCCGCGAAGTGGTCGAACTCATCCTCAAGGCCCAGGGCCATTGGGACGCGATCATCCGCGAGCATTCGGCGTAGCAT
>CBFGQE010000120.1:0-8305 GCA_965650815.1 uncultured bacterium | reverse complement strand
TGCTGCACATCGTCTTCAACATGATGTGGCTTTTCAGCCTGGGCTCGATGATCGAGGCCCGTTGCGGCACTTGGAAACTGGCTGCGCTGGTCGTGGTCGTGGGCTTGCTGTCGAACCTCGCGCAACGACTGGTCGGCAGCGTCACCTTTGGCGGGATGTCGGGCGTGGTCTATGCGCTGATCGGCTATGTGTGGATCCGGGGACGGCGAGATCCGGCTTCGGGCGTGGGGCTGGACAAGCAGAGCTGGATCATGGCGCTCGTGTGGCTGGTGGTGTGCATGACGGGATGGATCGGGCCGATCGCGAACACGGCGCATTTCTCCGGACTCGTGCTGGGACTGGCATGGGGCTGGATCGACGCTGCGCGGGGCGTTCGGCGACATGGATGACGGAGCTTGACCGGGCGGACATTGTGGAGAGCTTCCCGGGAAAATTCCCTTGGGCCGTGGCAGAAAGCCGCCGATGTGGCTGCCACTGTCCGGCAAACCGCGATGTCAATTCCGTCTGCCCGCACCATGAACAACCTGCTCCAAAGAATCCCCGCGTTCTTCCCCAAGCCATGCGTCATCCCGGGCCGTGAAGGCTGGATCGCCGCCAGCCTTCTTGTCGCGCTGTCCGCTTCGGCCAACGGCCTCTACCAAAACGGCCACGGAGCGCGGGCCAAAGCCCTGGGGGGCGCTGGATCGGTCGTGACGGACGATCCGTTGAGCGCGGTGGCGTCGAATCCGGCAGCGTTGACCACGGTCGAAGGCGTGGCCTTCAGCCTCGGGGCGGTCGGGCTCTTCGCGGACGGCGAGTTCGAGAACGCGGCCAATCCGGGCGGCGTGGATCTGGGCACGGACGCTGGATTCGGCGCGGAGCTGGCGTTGACCATTCCGCTGTGTCCCAAAGCGACGCTGGGTCTGGGCATGGTGCCGGAGTCCACCTTGCGGGCCGAATGGGCCTACAACGACACGAACCCCGGCGCGACCGGCAACGCGCTGGTGCCCGGCGGCGTGAGCTACGGGTTCCAGCGGCACGAATCGGAGATCATCGTGCTGCGTTCGGCGCTTGGGCTGGGCGTGCAGTTGACCGACACGCTGTCGGTCGGCGCGAGCGCGGGGTTGATCTACAACGACAACCGGCTGACCGCGCCCTACATCTTCCAGAGCCATCCGGGCCTGGCCGGATTGAAGACGCTGCTGGATCTGGAGGCGGACGGTTTCGGGGTGGACGGCCAGGTGGGCGCGTTGTGGCGGCCGAACGGGCAATGGGCCTTCGCGCTGACCTGGAAGAGCCCTTCGGAGGTCCATGCGAAGGGCGATGCCACCGGCGATGTCGGAACCCAGCTCGGTGCTCCGAGCGTGCCGTTCCACTACGAAGCCGAGGTGCAGAACCGCTTCCCGCAGAGCTTCACCCTGGGAGCCGCGTGGCAACCGACGGAACAATGGCGTCTGCTGGGGCAGGTGGACTGGATCAACTGGGAGGACGCCTTCGACGTGCTGCGCGTGCGGCTGCGCAACGGGGACAGCGGCATCATCAACGGCGTGCTGGGCTCCACCTCGCTGGACGACGATGCGCCGCTGAATTGGGAGAACCGGTTCGTCTTCCGCACCGGGGTGGAGTATTCGGCGACCGAATCGATCCGGCTTCGCGCCGGTTACAGCTACGGCAAGAGCCCGGTGCCCGATGCGACGTTGACGCCGCTGACGGCGGTGATTCTGGAGCACACCATCGGTCTCGGGGTTGGCTGGAGCAGCGGACGCTGGGCGGTGGACGCGGCTTGGCAATGGGATCTGCCGACCACGCGCGACGTCGGAGCCAGCGCGTTGCGGGCGGGGGAATACAGCAACAGCTCGGTCAAGGCGGGCATCCACACCGTGGCGCTAACCGGCACGCTGCGGTTCTGAACCCGTTCGGAATTCAGCAACAGAAAAGGCCGGAGCAGAGAACTGCTCCGGCCTTGTCCGTTTTTCCAGAGGAACCGGCGGACTACCACTTCATGTCCGCGACCGTGCGGCCGGCGGGGATGAAGGGCAGCACGTGCTCGGTGTAGGGCGTCACCACGTCGAGGACGTAGGGCGTCTCCGAGGCCAGCATGCGTTCCAGCGCGGCGCGCAGATCCTTGCGATAGACGACGCGTTCGCAGGGCACGCCGAAGCTCTTGCAGACCTCGACGTAGTCCGGGTAGATGCCCGAACGGTTCGCCGGGTTGCCGAGGTAGGTATGGCCGCGGTTGCCGGCGTAGAAGTTGTCCTCCCACTGCACGACCATGCCGAGGTGCTGGTTGTTCAGCACGATGGCCTTGGCGGCGATGTTCTCGATGAAGGCGGTGGCGAGCTCCTGGATGTTCATCAGGAACGAGCCGTCGCCGTCGATGTCGATGACCTGCTTGTCGGGGCGGGCCACCTTGGCGCCGAGCGCGGCGGGATAGCCGTAGCCCATCGATCCGAGGCCGCCGGAGGTGATGAGCTGGCGGGGGAACTTGTATTTATACCATTGGGCGGCCCACATCTGGTGCTGGCCGACGCCGGTGGTGATGATGGCGTCGCCCTTGGTCAGGTTCCACAGCTCCTCCAGCACCATCTGCGCGACGATGTATTCCTCGCCGTCCTTCTTGAAGGGCTTGATGTGCGCGGAATCCACGAACTCGCCGGGCGGCGTGTAGCGGAACGGCGCCTTGGCCTTCCACTCGGCGATCTGTGCGTGCCACGGGGCGAACTTCTTCGCGGCACCGGGGCGTTTGCCGACCAGTTTGTTCAGCCGGGCCAGCGCGTTCTTCAGGTCGCCGCAGATGGCGAGCTGGGCGCGCTTGTTCTTGTTGTGCTCGGCGGGGTCGATGTCGAGGTGGACGATGGTCGCGCCCTTGGCGAACTCGCTGAACGCGCCGGTCACGCGGTCGTCGAAGCGGACGCCGAAGGCCAGCAGGAGGTCCGCGCCGTCCTTCATCTTCACCAGAGGGGCGTTGAAGTCCTTGCGGGGCTCGTATTCGCCGTTGACCGCCCAGTTGGCATAGGCCGCGCCGTGCATTCCCAGCCAGCGCATCGAGAGCTCGTGGGTTTCCGGGAACGATCCGATGCCCATGAGCGTGGTGGTCACGGGGATGTTCGTGGCCTCGGCGAACTTCAGCAGCTCGGCCGACGCGCCGGAGGTGATGATGCCGCCGCCGACGTAGAGCACGGGGCGTTCGGCCTTCTCGATCAACCCGATGATCTCGTTCAGCGACAGATCGTCGGCGATATGCTCGGGCTGGGTGTAGCCGCGCAGGCCCTTCTTGATGTCGTCGAGGGTGGGCCATTTGGGCTGGGTCTTGGCCTGCTGGACGTTCTTCGGAAAGTCGATGACGACGGGACCGGGACGGCCGCTTTCGGCGAGGTAGAACGCCTCCTTCACGATCCGGGGAATGTCGTTCACATCTGTGATCAGATAGGAGTGCTTCACGATCGGCATGGTGACGCCGACCATGTCCGTCTCCTGGAACGCGCCGCGTCCGATCATGCTCTGGTTCACCTGGCCGGTGATGACGACCAGAGGGCAGGAATCGAGGTAGGCGTCGGCGATGGCGGTGACGAAGTTGGTCGCGCCGGGGCCGGAGGTGCCCATGCAGACGCCGGCCTTGCCGGTGGCGCGGGCGTAGCCTTCCGCCGCGAAGCTGCCGCCCTGCTCGTGGCGGGGGAGGATCGTGCGGATCTTGGACTTCGTGAGCGACTGGTGGATCTCCATGCTCGCGCCGCCCGGATAGGCGAAGATGACCTCGACGCCTTCGCGTTCGAGGGCCTCGACGAAGATGTCGCGGCCGAACATCGGTTGTCCCATTTCCTTCTTCGGCGCGGAGGCCTTCGTCGTCTTCTTGGTCGCTGTCTTGCTCATTTGCTTGGTTCGGTTGACCGGTCGGCGTGGTGACAAAAAAACCCACGACCGTTTCCAGCCGTGGGTTGTTGTCGAAAGTCGTCCTTACGCGCAACAAGGCCCATCGGCGTCGTAGCCTACTACGACGAGCGCGACTTCTACAATGGCCTTGAGGCGGAACATTCGCGCGAAAACTAGGGACGCGCGGCGAGTCCGGTCAAGGCCGTAAACGCGCGAATTGAGGCAAGCCTCTGGCCTCAGCACAGCACCCGCTGGATGGCGGAGGCCAGGTGGGCGGGGGAGACGGGCTTGTGGACGAGCTCCTGGATGCCGGCTTCGCGGACCTTCTCGGGCGTCCAGGTGCCGCTGAACCCGGTGACGAGGATGATCGGCACCTGGGGACGGAGTTCGATGAGCCGCGCGGCAAGGTCGATGCCGGTCATGCCCGGCATGGAGAGATCGGTGACTACGATGTCGAAGGCGTGGGGATCGACGGCGAAGAGGGCGAGGGCCTGCTCGGGGTCGTTGACGGCGTGGACGTCGAACTGGAGGCGTTTGAGGAGCTTTTCGACGGAGGAACAGATCGCCGCTTCGTCGTCCACGAAGAGGACGCGCTGGCCCCGGCCCTTGGGCATGGGGACGGTTTCGTTCTCGAACGGATCGACTTCGAGGCGCTGCACGGGCAGGTAGATCTCGAAGACGGTGCCGACCCATTTCTCGCTGGAGACGCGGATGGCGCCGTCATGGTCCTTGACGATGCCGTGGACGACGGCGAGGCCGAGGCCGGTGCCTTCGCCGGGGGGCTTGGTGGTGAAGAAGGGCTCGAAGATACGCTTCGTGGTCTCCTCGGTCATGCCCTGGCCGTTGTCGCGGACGGCGAGACGGATGTGGGGACCGGGCTGGAGTTCCGGCAACGCATGGCGCAGGGCGGGGGTGAGCTCGAAGGGCTTGAGGGTGACTTCGAGGCGGCCCCGGCTATCCGGCATGGCGTGGGCGGAATTGGTGCAGAGATTCAGCAGGACCTGGTGGATCTGGGTGGGATCGGCCAGGACGGTCTCGGCGGCGGGATCGATGTCCTGCGCGATCTCGATGCTGGCCGGAAGGGTGGAGCGCAGCATCTTCACGGCTTCGCGGACGACGGTCTGGAGACGGATGACGTGCCGCTCGTTCTTCTGCTTCCGGCTGAAGGCGAGGATCTGCTTCACCAGGTTGCGGGCGCGGTCGCCGGACTTGACCACCTGGTCGAGGTGTTCGCGCACGGGGGAGGCTTCCTCCACGTCCATGCGGGCCAGCTCGGTGTAGGCGAGCATGGCGGCGAGGATGTTGTTGAAGTCATGGGCGATGCCGCCGGCGAGGGTGCCGATGGCCTCCATCTTCTGCGCCTGGCGGAGCTGGGCCTCCAGGCTGGCCCGGGCCTCCTCGGACTGGCGGCGTTCGGTGACGTCGCGGGCGATGATGACGCCGCGTTCCTCGCCGCCGGAGGTCTTGTAGTCGCGGCCGTAGGCTTCGAGCCAGCGCCAGGTGCCGTCGCGGTGCTGGAAGCGGAAGGTCTCGGCCGATTCGGGCAGCATGAACTTCATCACCGTGGCCGGCAGATCTTCGGGATGCACATGGGCGAAGATGCCGGAGTGGACCAGCTCCGAGGGCTCGTAGCCGAGCCGGGTCTTGAAGGTGGGGCTGACGTAGAGGAACCGGCCGTCGAGCGTGATCTCGGCGACGAGGTCGGAGGAATTCTCGACCAACATGCGGTAGCGCTCCTCGCTGAAGCGCATGGCCTCCTCGACGCGGCGGCGTTCCGTGATGTCGATGATGAAGCCCTCGATGTGGACGGAGCCGTCGGCGGCCTGCACGCCCTGGCCGCGTTCCCAGACCCATTTCTCCTGCCCGTCGCGGCTGTGGACGCGATAGACAAGCTCGAAGCGGCGGCCCTGGCCGAGACCGGGCGCGATCTCCTCGGCCACGCGGGCGCGGTCTTCGGGATGGATCAGCTCGGCGAAGGAGACGGTGCGGTTGCCGATCAGATCGTCGGGCGCGTAGCCCAACAGATCGCGCACGCCTTCGCTGACGAGCTCCATCGTCCAGTCCGCGTCGTTCCGGCAGCGGTAGGCCATGCCGGGAAGGTTGCCGAGCAGGGTGACGAAGCGGCGCTGGGTTTCCTTGTGCCGGGCCTCGGCCTCGATGCGTTCGGTGATGTCGCGGACCAGCGTGACGATCAGGCGCTCGCCGCCGATCTCGACGACGTCGGCGGAGAAGAGCGCGGTGCCCTGCGTGCCGTCGCGGCGGTTGAAGCGGAGTTCCCAGGCATTGACGCGCTTGCCGGCGGAGAGCTGTTCGACGGCGCGGCGGCGGTCTTCGAGATCGGCCCAGACGTTCAACGCGACGGTGGTCTGGCCGACGGCCTCGTCGGCGGGGATGCCGAAGATGCGCTCGAAGCCGTCGTTGGTCTCCAGGATCATGCCGTCCTCCATCCTCGTGAGCGTTATGGCGTCGGGCGAGTTGCGGAACACGGAGGAATAGCGCTCCTCGGACACGGCCAGGGCGCGTTCGGTGTCCTTGCGCTCGGTGATGTCGCGGGACTCGGGCAGGAGCAGCACCACGGCCCCGGACTCGTCCTTCACCGGCTTGAGCGAAAAATCGACGGTGATGACGCCGCCGTCCTTCGTGGGGTGTTCCGCCTCGAAGCGCACGGTGCGGCCGCGCGCGGCGCGTTCGACGGCTTCCCGCAGCCTGGTCTGGAGCGCCGGGGTGTGGTTCCACCACGGCGTTTCCCAGAAGGGCTTCCCGATCACCTCGGAGCGGCGGGCCCCGATGGAGCGGAGGGAGGTGTCGTTGGCCTCCACCAGCGTGCCGTCGGGCTTGAGCAGGCCGACGAACTGGAAGGCGCTGTTGAAGATCGCGCGGAAGCGGCTCTCGCTGCGGCGCAGCGCCACCTCGGCGTTCTTCAGCTCCGTGGTGTCCACCATGATGCCGCGCAGCAGCACCGGGCGGCCGTTTTCGGAGGTGACGCTGACGATGTCGCGCAGCCAGAGCACGCGGCCATCGGCGGCGATCATGCGGTATTCGAAGACGTGGCCGCGCAGCAGCGCCGTCTCGGACGCGCAGAACTCAACGGCGCTCTGCCGGTCGTCGGGATGGATCTTCGTGGGCCAGACCCGGTCGTTGAACCAGTCGGCCACGGGGTAGCCGAGCATCCGCTCGGCCTGGTGGCTGACAAAGGTGAACTTCAGCGTGGCGGCGTCGGCCTCCCAGAAGATGCCGTCGAGGCTGTTCAGCAGGTCGGTGTGCCGGGCCTCGACCGTCTGGAGGGTCTGGCGGTCGAGATGCCGCTCCGTGATGTCCTGGAGCGCGCCGTAGAGCCGGACGATGCGGCCGTGGTGGGCTTCGGCCCGGCCGCGGGCGCGGATGCGGACGGGATTGCCCAGGGTGTCGGTGGCGTCGAGCTCCAGGTCCCAGGCTTCGCCGAGGGTCTTGCCCCGGCGCATGGCTTCCTCCAGCCGGGCGCGGGATTCGGGCGCGAAGAACCCGGCCATGTGTTCCGCCGTGGGGACGAACGCCGCCGGGTCCGCCGAGAAGATGCGGCAGGTCTCCGCCGTCCAGAAGAGCCGCCCCGACCCGAGGTCCAGTTCCCAGCCGCCGATCTTGGCCACGGACTGCGATTCCTCCAGCAACCGTTCTTGGCGGCGGATCGCCTCCACGTCGGCGATGGAACCGGCCATGTGGGTCGGTTTCCCGGAAGCGTCGCGCAGCGCCGACCCGCGCGCATGGAAGGTGCCGTAGGAACCGTCGGGCCGCCGGAAGCGGAGATCGACCCGGTATGGAAGGTGGTCTTCGAGGTGGCGGCGCAGCGCCTCCGCCATGAGCGGCTGGTCCTCCGGGTGGAGCAATTGCTCGACGAAGGCGTAGTTGCCCGGGAACTGGGCGCGTTCCACCCCGAGCATCTCGAAGGTGCGGTCGGACCAGAAGACTTCGTCCGTGAGCAGGTTCCACTCCCAGATGCCGTCGTTGGAGGCCTCCATCAGGAGCTTCAGCCGCTGGGCGTCGCTGGCGAGGCCGTGGGCCGGGACGATGGCGGTGTCCTCGGCCAAGTAGCCGCGCGCCTGCGCCGTCTGGAGGAGGGCGATGAGCTGTTCGCGGGACATTTCGGAGAAGCGAGAGGACACGGGTGCAGCGTAGCCGTCGCCGGGAAAAACGCAGGCAAATTTCCCGACGGACAAGAGTTTCAAGGACTGGAGTGGTGGACGTGGACCGCGATCCGAAGCGCCGTAGGCGCACAGAGGAACCCGTGGCCACCGGAGGCGGCCGTTCGGACCTGGCCCTCCGACACGCTCTTTGTCTCCGTCCGTGGCGGATCGGTTTTCGCTCATTGCAGACGGCGAAGAAGCCGGAGCCGCTGTTTTCTCTCTCGCTTGGTCAGGCTCTCTCCCCAAGGAAGTTCTTGCCCTCGGCGCGGCCGGTCCGGGAAATACCCGCGCCATCA
>CBFGQE010000119.1:0-8327 GCA_965650815.1 uncultured bacterium | reverse complement strand
GCGGATCGGCCAGTTCGAGCTGGGTGATCTGAAGGCGGGGAAGTGGATCGAACTTGGTGCGGAGGAGCGGAAGCGGGTTTTGGCGTGAGCCGGAACAAGGCGGTTGAAAGGAGGTCAGGCTTCCAGCTGCTTTGCAGAAACCTTGTAGGCCGGGTTCCCCAACCCGGCGCGGCCAAGAGACTGCTTAGGAAATCAATTGCGGGAAGCAGCCTTGCTACGAAGACCCGACCACGAGGTTCTCTGCAGAGCAGCTTCCGGCCTGTCCTCCTAAGGCAACCGCAAGATGCGGTAGAAGCGCCGGTCGCCGAATTGAACGGAGTCGCTCAGGGTGGTGGTCGCGGACGTGGCGGTGATCGGTTGGTCCACGTCGAGCCATGTGCCGGTCTCCAGGTTGTCGCGGGTCTGGAGCTGGTAGAGGAACCCGGGCTTGGTCTCGAAGGTCAGGGAGACGGTTTCGCCGGCCAGGACGGGAACCAGTTCGGGCACGGGCGGCGGCGTGGAGCTGTTGGCCACGCCGGGTGTCGGGGTGAGCTGGGGTTCGATGTAGGCGCTGCCTTGTGGCCAGCGGCCTTCGGAGACGTCGTCGGTCTGGGGACCGAAGTCGACGCGGTCCACGAGGAAGCCATCCGGCGCGTAGAGCGCGATGCTTTCGCCGTCCTTGCCGAGCTTGAAGTCCACGTGGAGCTGCGGGCTGCCGGGCGTGTTTTGTTCGGGCTGTTCGTCGGCCCAGACGAGGCGCAGGGCACCGGCGGGCACGGTGTAGCCGTCGGGGATGATGAAGCGGACGGGGTTGTTCGGTTTGTCGGTGAGGGACCAGCCCGCGAGGCTGACGTTCGTGGCGGTGGGGTTGTAGATCTCGAACCAGTCGTCGGCCGCGTTGTCGGCGGGGTCGCGCACGGAGCCGGTGTTGCCGGCCATCCACTCGTTGATCCTCAGCGGCGGCCATTCGGCGGTGGCGGTGTTGATGACGGCGAAGTTGGTGGAGGCGACGACGCGGCCATAAGCGTCATGGGCGGCCACTTGGAGCCAGTTGCTGCCGGAGACGAGGCGCAACGGCGCGGTCCAATTCGTCACGGTGGACCAGGAGGGGTCCAAGGGCAGGCCATTGACCAGGAGCGTGCGGACGGTGACGGGCGCGCGGCCGGTGAGCGTAATGGTGGGCACGGACGAAGTGGCGGGCGCGGTAAGGCCGAACGTGGCCACAGGAATGACGCTCTGGAGATAGGTGCGCCGCGCGGCCATGAAGTTCTTGATCGAGATGGGCTGCTGAACGGTCAGTCCTTCGGCCCGGAAGGCGGCGTAACGCGCGTCAAGGATCGGGGTGAAGACGGCGGGATCGAGCGGGCCATCGACCGCGTCCTGCATCAGGCCGAGGTATTCGCGCTGAAAGGCGGGCGCGCCGCTCAGCATCTTCAGCAGCACGGGATCATGGCAGTTGTAGATGCTGTCGGTGGCCGGGCGGCTCACGGGGCTGCCGAGGCCAAGCTCGATGTCCCACAGGAGCGTGACCCAGCGGCCGTCGTCGGGCCGGTAGGCGAAGGAGTTTTTGCCGCGCTCATAGCCGTAGCTGTCCCAGTCGCCGCAGATGTGGTGGGCGGCGATGGAACCGAGGAACTGCCGGACGTTGACGTTCTGGAGCACGTTGCTGACGAAGGCGGGGCCGGTGCCGGGCGTGTTCATGGCGAGCACGAGGTTGGTGAAGCCGCTGGCGTTGTCCGGCGTGTCGGTGGCGCGAGGACGCCAGGTCCAGCGGTAGCGCTTGGGGTCGATGCGGCCATCGGGCAGGCTGAAGCGTTCGAGCGTGGCGGTCTCGTAGTCGAAGTCCTCGCCGTTGCCGGAGAACTCGAACCAGTCCTCGATCTTGCGGAGCTGGCCGCTCTCGTCGTCGGGATAGACGCCCTCCAGATACTCGGCGTTGGGCTGCTGCGAATCCTCGTAGATGGTGCCGCGCCGCAGGCCGTTCAGATAGACGTGGACGTGGCGCTTGTGGTTCGAGGGCAGGCCGAGCTTGCGGGCGATCCAGTTGCCGGTGATCTCGGCCTGGATCGACGGGTCGGGGAAGAAAGTGCCGCTCTGGGAGGTGTCGATGGCGCTGAGGACGAAATTCTTCGCGCCCAGCAGGCGTTCATCCGGCTGGAAGTTCAGCTCGTAGTCGCAGGTCTGGCCGGTGGGACCGTTGTAGCCCGCGTAGAGGGTGTGGAACGGACTGCCGCTGTAGAGCGTGTCCACGCCGTAGATCACGCGGTTGGTGCCATGGACGAACGTGCAGTCCATCGGGTCGTTCGCGTTGATCTCTCGGCTTGCCCAGAAGCTGCGCGTGGCCTCGGTGATCCAGATGCGGTAGGTGCCGAGGCTGCCGGGCACGGGCGCTTCGCCCCAACGGATCAGAGCTTCGCGGCCGCTGGCTTCGATCGGGAAGGAGTTGGTCGCGATGGGCGAAACGGCGACGTCATTGGCGAAGACCCTGAACGCCACCATCGCGCCCGACGCCTGGCCGGGCACCGTGGCGGAATAAACGCCGTCGCCCGCGACGGCATCGCCGCCGGTGCCGTCGTCGCGCATGGCGACGGAGGACAAGCCGCTCGAAGGATCGACGCGGTAGCGCAACGACACGGCTCCGATGCCGTTCGGGTCCTGCACGGTGGCGGAGACGACGACCTCCTGACCGGCAGGAGGCAGCGCGGGCGAATGCGTGACGCCGAAGATGGCGGGCCCGGCGTTGGCCACGCGACACGAGTTTGCCTGGCCGGGCGTGCCGAGATTCGTCGGCACGTCGAGCTGGGCGGCCACTTCCATCCAATGCCCGCGCGTGCGGAAGAGCAGCAGCGGCGAGCCCTTGAGCCAACGAACCTTGGCGCGGAAGGTCGCGGTGTTGCTTCCGCCCGTGGTCAGCGTGGTGGTCAGTGTGCGGTGAACCTTGTTGGGCCCGGCGTCGCCGCGATCCGTGGCGACGAGATGCAGCGCGCGGGAACCACCGGTGCCGGCCGCCGATTCGATGAACGAGCGGCGGTGCGTGCCGCCGAAGGTGTAGCCGCTGTTGGACACGGTCTCGAAACCCGCGTTGGAGATGCGGTTCCCGCCGCCGTTGTTCCGCAGTTCGAGATCGTCGATCAGCGCTTCGCCTTCGCCCTGGAGGAAGAACTCGATGCGGTTCGGCTGGCCCCGGCTGCTGGACATGCCGTTCACCAACGGCTGCGTGACGTCGATGGTGGTCCAGGCCGATTTGCCGGACTCCTCGCTGGCGGCCCAACTGGACGGTTGTCTGCGGTCGGCGCGTGGATCGATCAGCTCCAGGCTGGAGCCGCCGCCGTTGGCATACGCGGGCCACTGGCCGCCGGTGGAATACGTCACCTCGTCCACCGTGATGTCGAGGTGGTTGGTGGTGGCCACGCCCGAACCGTTGGTGGAGACGATGGTGTCGGGCATCGTCAGGGCCAGTCGTTCACCGCCGCCCGCGAGGCTGCCGGAGAAGTCGCCCAGGGCGTTCGCGGAATTGAGCTGGGGATACTTGGGCAGGAGATGGGCACGGTTGCGGGCGACGACCAGGAAGCCGTTGGCCGGGATGCTCGTGCCTGCGGGAAAGGTGAAGTCCACGCCGCCGGCCAGCTTCCAGCCGGAGAGATCGACGGCGGCGAGGCTGCGGTTGTGCAGCTCCACGAACTGGTCGTCGTTGTTCCCGCTGATGGGCTCATACATCAGCTCGTTGATCACGACGGACTCGACGCGGAAACCGGCGTTGGCCGTGCCTCCGGTGATCGTGCCGAGCCGGTGCCAGGCGTCGCCGCCATTGGGCCAACGGCCGGTGGAGACGCCGTTCTCCTGCGCCTCGTAGTTCACGGCGTCGAGCACGCGGGTGCCGCCGGCGTTGCGGAAAACGATCTTGCCCCCGGCGGCGTCGAGGCGGAACCCGAGCGTGGCCTCCGTCAGCTGCAAGTAGCCGCGCGCGGCCAGCGTCGTGTTGGTCGGGAAGGTGAAGCGGTTCGTCTCCACCTTGTCGGACAACGTGCAGCCGGAAAGGTCCACGGCGGTGTTGCCGTGGTTGTAGAGCTCGACGAAATCGACCAACGGGGCGTCGGTGTGGGCGAGGAATTCGTTGATGACCACAGCACGGGCCGGTTCAGCCCCGATCACGTCCTCGGCTCCGGGAGAACCGCCGACGCGGTCGCTGGCCGACCAGGCGCGGGGATCGTTCTCGCCGTAGCTCGGGCGTCGCAGCACGAGCGAATGCCCGGCGCCATCGGGAGCCACGGGCCAGGGAGCCTGCGTGTCGTATTCCACCTCCAGCACACGGACGCCGACCTCCGTGACGAGCCGGACGAGACCGCCATTGTTCGGCAAGTTTCCGGAGAAAGGGCCGAGTGCGGCCACGCCGTAGCGCGACAGGATCTGGCCGGGATTCCGCGCCACCACGAGATACCCACCAGGGGGCAGGGAAGTGCCGTTGGGGAAGACGAACTCGATGTCGCCGTCCAGCCGGTGCCCCGACAGATCCTCGGCGATGATCCCGGAGTTGAAGAGTTCCACGAACTCCAGGCTGTTGGTCGCGACCGAATCGGCGGGGTTGTAGTGGATCTCGGTCAGGACGAGCGAAGTCCGCCGGCTCGACGGCCCGGGCGGCTCGGCCGGGAGTTCGGCCCGGACGGTTCCGACGAGGGAAAGCACCTCCAGCGCGCAGAGGAACGACAAACAACGACCTGCGTTTTTCATGGGATCGGACCAACGTGACAGACGGGTGACGTCGTCGCCATGAGTTATCGCGTGAGCCGGTTGTGAAAAATGGGCCACAGGCGGGGCCGCCCGGCTCATCCCGGCTTCAGGGCGATCGGTCGCGCCGCCGGTTCGTTGACGCTGCCGCGCCGGTAGCCCTGCAGATCGGCGGTGACGTGCTGGTATCCGATCGCGCGGAAGGCTTCGGCCACTTGCGGGTAGAGGTTTTCGCTGAAGAGCCGGGCGAGCTCCGCGGCCCCGAGCTCGATCCGGGCGAGGTGCGCGGTGGTTTCCAGGCGGGTTCCGTCGGCGGCCAGATCGTGGCCGAGCGCGAACTGCGCCGCCTTCAGCTCATGGTGCCGCACCCGCACGTCGTGGAAGCCGAGGTCGCGCAGCCGGTATTCGCCCTCCTCGATCATCCGCAGCTTCTCCGGCGTGACCGTCTCGCCGTAGGGGATGCGCGAGCTGAGGCAGGCCATCTGGGGCTTGTCGGCGGTGGGCAGGCCGAGCCGGGCGGAGATCTGGCGGATCTCGGCCTTGGTCAGTTCGGCCTCCTTGAGCGGGGCGCGCACGGAGAACTCGGCTGCGGCTTTCGCACCGGGGCGATGGTCGCCGACATCGCTCGCGTTTTCGCCGTAGGCGATGACGCGGAATCCCTCCGAGCGCGCCAGAGGCACGAGTTCGGTGAAGAGCTCGTGCTTGCAGAAATAGCAGCGGTTGTTCGGGTTCGCCAAATAGCTGGGATTGTCGAACTCGCCGGTCTTCACCACGCGGACGGGAAAGCCGAACCGTTCGCCCAGGGCCAGCGCCTCGGCCAGTTCCCGTCGCGGCAGGCTGGGGGAATCGGCGATGGCGGCCAAAGCGCTGGAACCCAGCGTGTCATGCGCGACCCGGGCGAGAAACACCGAGTCCACGCCGCCCGAATAGGCGACCAAACAGGAACCGTAGCCGCGCAGGATTCCGCGCAGGCGCTCAAGCTTTGCATCCGACACGCGCGGAAGTTGCCATCCGTCCACCGGGGTGTCGAGCGGTGCCCCGACGACGGATGGATCGGACGCTCGCCCGGAGTCCGCTCACTCCTCCCGCTGCCACGCGTCCATCTGGCGACGGTCGCGCTTGGTGGGGCGGCCGAGGCCCCGGGGACGCACCGCGACGGGTGCAAGTCGGCGTTCCATCGGTTTGGCCAGCTCCTCGGGCGGGGTGAGATCCTGGAGGTAGGAGGCGACCAGCGGCGCGCCGACGCGTTTCCCGAGCAGGCCAATGACCTTGACCGTGCGGGTGATCTCGCCGGTCTGGACGGTCAGCACCTCGCCGACCCGGACCTCGCGGGCGGGTTTGATCGCGTCTCCGCCGATCTTCACCTTGCCGCCGCGACACGCCTCGGCGGCCTCGGTCCGGGTCCGGTAGAGACGGACGGCCCAGAGCCATTTGTCGATCCGGACAGGGGTCGGTTCGTTCACGGAAGGAGGCTGGAATCCGGGACGGGAACCGTCCAGAGTCCTTTGAAGACACCGGGATGTTCCGGCGTCAGACCCACCATGAAAGCATCGCTCCTCGCCGCCGGATTGATGTTCGTCGCGCTATCCGCCACGGCCCAGACCTCTCCGAAGATCCAATACCGCACCCCCGTGACCCAGGCCACGCCTCTGGGCTTCACCCTCAATCTCCAGTCCAGGCCCGACGGCGGGGGCGTCGTCTATGGAGCCGCGCATCCATCCGTCGTCGTCGTGGCCAGCCAAAGCGGCACCTCCTATCGCGGCACCTACTATCCCCAGCCCGTGTCCTATGCGAACCGGAACTGGGGCCGGCTGAACGTCTCTGGCTACCACTACGGCCACCATCGCTCCTATGGCTGGACCGGCAGCGGTTATCGCCACGGAACCACGACGACGATCATCCGCACTCACCACGGTGCCGTGGCCCATCAGCCCTCCTGCGCGCGGACCGTCTCGGTCGCGCCGTGCGTCTATTGAGGAAGGTCTCGCCGGAACGGCGCCGGGCTTCCGGCATCGGCCAAGCACGGTTCAATTCACGCAACGAAAAACGGCCCCTTGAGCAAGGGGCCGTTTTTTATGAGCCGATGGAGGAACCCGGGAGACTCAATGGTATTCCTGAACGGTCCGGACGGCCCAGCCGCTCTTCTGGAGCGCGGCGATGCCCATCGCGGCGGCTTTGGCTCCGCTGAGCGTGGTCATGATCGGGGTCTGGGTCAGCACGGCGGTGCCGCGGATCTTGACCTCGTCGGCCCGGGGGCTGGCGCCGCTGGGGGTGTTGATCACCAGTTGGATCTCCTTGTTTTTGAGAAGATCCACGGCGTTGGGGCGGCCTTCCTGGAGCTTGAAGATGCGGCGGACCTTGACGCCGGCCTTTTCCAGAACCGACGCGGTGCCGTTGGTGGCCACGATCTCGAAGCCGAGGTCAACGAATTGCTGGGCGACCTGCGCGACTTCGCCCTTGTGGGCGTCGCCGACGCTGATGAAGACGCTGCCTTTCAGCGGGAGCGAGCTGCCGGCGGCCATCTGCGCCTTGGCGTAGGCCACGCCGAGATCGGCGTCGAGACCCATCACTTCACCGGTGGAACGCATCTCCGGAGAGAGCAGGATGTCCTGGCCCTGGAATTTGTTGAAGGGGAAGACGGCTTCTTTCACCGCCCAATACTTCGGCCAGACTTCCTCGGTAAACCCGAGTTCCTTGAGGCTCTTTCCGGCCATGACCTTGGCCGCCAGCTTGGCGAGGGGCTTGCCGATGGCCTTGCTGACGAAGGGCACGGTGCGCGAGGCGCGGGGGTTCACCTCCAGCACATACACGATGCCGTCCTTGACCGCGTATTGGACGTTCATCAAGCCGCTGACGCGCAGTTCGCGGGCCATGGCATGGGTGTATTTGCGGATGGTGTCGATCGTGTCCTGCGACAACGTGTGGGGCGGCAGAACCATCGCCGCGTCGCCGGAATGGACGCCGGCGAACTCGATGTGCTCCAGCATGCCGCCGACGACGATGGTGCCGTCGTCCGGGTTGGCGAAGTTGCCGACATCGGTGATGCAGTCCACGTCCACCTCGGTGGCGTCTTCGAGGAACTTGTCCACCAGCACGGGCCGTTCGGGCGAGGCCTCCACGGCGAAGCGCATGTAGTGCGACAGTTCCGCGTCGCTGAAGACGATCTGCATCGCGCGGCCGCCGAGCACGAAGCTGGGGCGAACTAGCACGGGGTAGCCTAGCCGCTTGGAGATTTCCAAGGCTTCGGCCTCGTTCGTGGCCAAACCATTCTTCGGCTGGGGGATTCCCAGCTTGTCGAGCATGGCGGCGAAGAGCTTCCGGTCCTCGGCGATCTCGATGCTCTGCGGGGTGGTGCCGATGATGTTGACGCCGTTTTTCTGGAGGCCGAGCGCGAGGTTCAGCGGGGTCTGTCCGCCGAACTGGGCGATCGCGCCCCAGCAGCCTTCGCGTTCGTAGATGTGGAGCACGTCCTCCAGAGTGAGCGGCTCGAAGAACAGCTTGTCGGACGTGTCGTAGTCGGTGGAAACGGTCTCGGGGTTCGAGTTGACCATGATGGTCTCGAACCCGTCCTCCTTCAGCGCGAAGGCGGCGTGGACGCAGCAGTAGTCGAACTCGATGCCCTG
>CBFGQE010000118.1:0-8342 GCA_965650815.1 uncultured bacterium | reverse complement strand
CGTGAAGTCCTCCCCGAAAGTCGCCCTGCTGATCGAGACGTCGAACTCCTACGCGCGCGGCTTGCTCGCCGGCATCGTCGCCTACGTGCGGGCGCACAAGCCGTGGTCGTTCTACCTCTCGGAGCACAACCGCGGCGACCGTCCGCCCTCCTGGCTCCAGCAGTGGAAGGGCGACGGGATCATCGCCCGCATCGAGAACGAGGAGACGGCGTCGGCCCTGCGTTCGCTGAAGATGCCGATCGTCGATGTGAGCGCCGCGCGGCTCATCCCTCAGTTGCCTTGGGTGGAGACGGACGACGCGGCGATGGCCCGCGTGGCTGCCGAGCATTTGCTGGAGCGCGGGTTCACGAACTTCGCCTTCTGCGGAGACGACCGTTTCGGTTGGTCGAAGACGCGGGCGCTGCATTTCGAAGCCACGCTCAAGGCGGCCGGCCATTCCTGCTCGGTTTTCGTCCCGCCAACGGACGAGACCGTCGGGGAGGAGAAGCTGATCGCGCAGCTCGCCGCCTGGATTAAGAAGCTGCCCCGCCCCGTCGGCGTCATGGCCTGCTACGATCCGCGCGGGCAACAGATCCTCAATGCTTGCCGGCGTCTCGGCGTGCCCGTGCCCGACGACGTGGCGGTGCTGGGCGTGGACAACGACGAAGTCCTTTGCGAACTCTCGCATCCGCCGCTCTCCAGCGTCATCCCGAACACCCACAAGACCGGCTACGAGGCCGCCAAGCTGCTGGACGAGATGATGGGCGGCCGCAAGGTGGCGGGCGAGGCCCACCTGATCCCGCCCATCGGTGTCGCCACGCGCCAGTCCAGCGACGTGCTCGCCATCAGCGACCGCAACGTGGCCCGCGCCGTCCACTACATCCGCCTGCACGCCTGCGACGGGATCAACGTGACGGACGTGCTCAAGGCCGTGCCCCAGGCGCGGCGGCTGTTGGAGAGCAGGTTCAAGAAATACCTCGGCCGCACGCCGCACCAGGAGATCGTCCGCGTGCAGGTCGGTCGGGTGAAACGGTTCCTCACCGAGACGGACCTTTCCCTGCGCGAGATCGCGGAGCGGACGGGCTTCGCGCACGTGGAGTATCTGAGCGTGGCCTTCAAGCGCGAGGTGGGCACACCCCCGAGCGAGTTCCGCGCGATCCACCGGCCGTGATTGTGCGGCCGGACGCGCAGTCCGGGAGTATTGTTGATCCGAGTGGGAGAAAAGCAGGGCGATCGGATATCAAATCCGCTGGACTCAAGGAGCTTCGTGCGAAGGGGGATGGGCGGCGGAGTGCCGTAGTTAAGGAAAATGCTTAACCGCATTACGCGAAACCTCATGGGCACCGCGCGGTTTGCTGATAGCTTAATCAGCATTAGCACGCCCATCCGCAGCGGACGCTCGTCTCTGCCGTTGGGCCGCATCATCAGCAGCCTATGACACCTTATCGTAACGCAGCAGTTGGCCGGGGAGCCCGGCGCGGGGGCTTCACCCTGATCGAGCTTCTGGTCGTGATCGCCATCATCGCCATTCTGGCGGGCATGTTGTTGCCGGCCCTAGGTAAAGCGAAGGAACGTGCCTTGCGGATCGCGGACGCGAACAACCAACGCCAGTTCGGTTTAGCGGCGCAGTTGTATGCCAATGATGCGAACGACAGATTGCCTCCGACTCCGGCCGGAGCGTGGGCGTGGGATTTGAACTACAATGTCGCCGACTTGATGACGCAGAATGGCGCACAGAGGAAGATCATGTATTGCCCTTCGTTTAAGGAGCAGGAGACGGACGAACTATGGAACTTCCCCGGATACCGGGTCATCGGGTATGCCCATACCTTTCCTCCTCCGCGGCCGACGGACCCGACGCCGATGAACATCACCAATGTCAATTACCGCATGACTCCCACTGAGATTCGTCTTGGTGCAACGGTGTTGCCCGCCCCGAGCCCTTCCAGCCGAGTGTTGTTCGCAGATGCCACTATTTCTGCTCCCGGACAGAACGCCATCTCAATGGCCACACGGGCGACCTACAACTACACCCAAATCAACGGTGGCTGGAGCAAACCGCACCGCACGCCTCACCTGAACGGACGGATTCCGGCCGGCGGCAACAAGGTTATGCTCGACGGTCATGTCGAGTGGGGTGCTTGGAAGGACATGCAGCCTCGAACCACTGGCGGATCTCCCGTCTTCTGGTGGTAGTGTGGTTCGCCCGTAGCTTCTTTTTTCCAGAAAAGCCCGGAAGCGTGTGACGCTTCCGGGCTTTTTGCTTGCTCCAGATGTCGCCGGATTGGTTGGCGCGTGCGACTGGACAATGTCGGTCAGCAATCGGTGGGCATCCGATCAAGCTGGCTCCGTCGAAAGATCGCCTGCGTGGCTGGCAGCCGAAACACTGGAGAGCTAAAAAATAGAAAGGAAGGGCCGGAGCCCTTCCTTCCATGACGGGATGTCGTGAACGATCTGGAATCAGCCGCCGACGCTGGCGAGTTCCTCGTTGTTGATCACGTTCACGATCTTGAACTGCTCGGCGTGGAAGCCGGGGTCGGCGCGGAAGGAGAGCTTCCCGAAGTATTTCTTCTCCATCTCGATGAGCAGCTTCTCGTCTTCCTTGCGGAGGCGGTCGAGCACGACGGGGTGGACAACGATGCGGAGCTGGAAGTCCGATTCGTCGCGGGTGCGTTTCTTGAGGATCTCGGCCAGCTTGCGCTGGATCTCGACGCTCATGGTGAGGGAGCTCTTCACCTTGCCCTTGCCCTTGCAATACGGGCAGTCGTCATAGACGTGCGACCGGACGCTCTCGCTGTGCCGCTGGCGGGTCATTTCCATCAGGCCGAGGGGCGAGATGGGGAGGATGTGGGTCTTGGCCTTGTCGCGGCGCAGACTGGTCTTCACGCGTTGATAGACGGCCTGCTGATCCTTCCGCGACCGCATGTCGATGAAGTCGAGAACGATCAGTCCGCCGATGTTGCGGAGGCGGAGCTGGCGGCAGATTTCTTCGGCCGCTTCGAGGTTCACCTTGTAGATGGTGGTGTCCTGGTCCTTGCCGCCCTTGTGGCGGCCGGTGTTGACGTCGATGGCGACGAGGGCCTCGGTCTCGTCGATGACGAGGTAGCCGCCGCTCTTCAGATGGACCTGGCGGGAGAAGGCGGTCTCCAACTGACGGGTGATGCCGAAGCGGTCGAAGATGGGCTGCGATTCGTTGTAGTGCTTCACCTTGTCCACGGAGGAGGAATCCACCTTGCGAACGAGGTCGCGCATCCGCTCGAAGGCCTTGGGATCGTCGATGACGATGCGTTCGGTGTCCTCGGTGAGGAAGTCGCGGACGGTGCGGGTGATGAGGTCGGGCTCCTGGAAGACGCAGGTGGCGGCGGGCTGGCTCTTGATGCGTTCCTGGACGAGACGCCATTCCTCCAGCAACAGGGCCAGATCGAGCTCGAAATACTTCTTCTTCTGGCCTTCGCCGGCGGTGCGCATGATCACGCCCATGCCTTCGGGGATTTCCAGTTCGCGGAGGATCTTCTTCAGGCGCGAGCGCTCCTCCTGCTGCTCGATCTTGCGGGAGATGCCGCTCTGGTCGGAGTTGGGCAACAGGACGAGGTAGCGGCCGGGGATGACGAGGTTGCCGGTGACGCGCGGGCCCTTGGTGCCGATGGGTCCCTTGGTGACCTGCACGATGATGTCGCTGCCGGGCGGGAAGAGGCGGGGAACGTCCTTCTGGGTGAATTTCACCTTCTCCTTCTTCTTTCCGTCCTTGCTCTCGCGTTCGACGACCTCGATGCCGGAGTCGAAGTTGTTCGGCACGATGTCCCAGTAGTGGAGGAAGGCGTTCTTCTCGAAGCCGATGTCCACGAAGGCGGCCTTCAGGCCGTCCTCCAGGTTGCGGACCTTGCCCTTGAAGATGCTGCCGACGAGTCGCTCCTCGGTGGTGCGCTCGATGGTGAATTCCTCCAGGCGACCGTTTTCGGAAACGGCCACGCGGGTTTCCAGCGACTCCGAGTTGATGACGACTTCCTTGTGGGTGCGTTTCTCCGGCGGGGCGATGATCTGCTGGACCTTCTTGACGATCTTGTTGGCCACGGCGCGGATGTTCTCCACGAGGCCCTGTGGCTTCGGGTCCTGCACGGGCACGGGGACGAACTCGGTGTCGGTGGACGCTTCGTCCTCGACCGGAGCGGCCTGCTCGGCCTCGGCGATGGCGGCCTCGACCTCGGCCTCGTCGGCCAATTCCTCGACGTTGTTGTCCTCGGCGAGTTCGCCGTCGGGTCCGAGCAGGGACGCGGGGCGCTGGTCGTCGGAACGCGGTTCTTGGCGGCCGGGACGGCCCGGGCGCTCAGGACGGGGCGGACGTTCGCCACGCTCGGGTCGTTGTTCGCTCCGGGGTGCGTTGGCGTCGCCTTCACCGCGTCCGCCGCGATTGCGGCCGCGTCCGCCGCGGCGTCGGCGACGACGTCCATCGCCGCCGGATTCACCGCCCTCGCCGCCGTTTTCGCCAGGGGCGCCTTCCGTGGAAACGCGATCCGCGGTTTCCTCGGCGTCGCCTTCGGAAGGCGGCGCCGTTTCTCCGGAAGGTTCGGCGGGCGTCAGGATCGGCGGACGGTTTTCATCGCCAGCGGTAGCCTGGTCCTGGGGTGCGGGGCCACGGTCGCCGCGACGGCCGCCTTCGCGCGGGGGACGGTCCCCGCCGCGATCCCGGCCACCGCGTCCGCCGCGTCGGCGTCGGCCGCCTTCGGAGCGCTCGCCGCGTTCACCGGATTCGGCGCGCTCGGGACGGTCGCCACCGCTTTCGGGACGTTCCGTGCGTTCGGGACGGGGGGCACGCTCGGAGCGTTCGGAACGAAACTCGTCGCGCGTGCTTCCGCCGGAACCTTCACCGGCGGGCGTGGAGGGAATGACGGGGTAGTAGGGCAGCGACGGCGCGGAGGAGGAGACGGGGACCGGGCCCGGAGTGATGGCGGGCGGAGATCCGGCCGTGCCCGAGGAGAGCGCGGGGGGAACCTTCTTCAAGCCGCCGGTGGGCTTGAACGTGACGCGGCGCGAGCCGCGGGAGAAACTGTTGGAACTCATAAATCAGTAGGATCTGCGATAATAGTGGACGTTGAAGAGAAGCCCGATCGCGAGCAGGGAGCAGAGGACGGACGAGCCGCCGTAGCTCAGCAACGGAAGGGGAATCCCGGTGACCGGCACCAGCCGGATGTTCATGCCGATGTTGATGAAGATGTGGACGAAGAGCAGCGTGACCACGCCGACGGCGATGGCCTTGCCCAGACGGTCGCGGGCCTGGCCGGCGGTGCGGATGCCGCAAAACAAAACCACGGTGTAGAGCGCCACCACGGAGACGCTCCCGACAAAACCCGTCTCCTCGGCGATGATGGAGAAGATGAAGTCGTTGTGGGCCACCGAACGCGGCAGGAAGCCCAATGAATACTGGGTGCCCTGCCGCCAGCCCTTGCCGAACAGCCCGCCCGATCCCACGGAGATCAACGCCTGTTCGACGTTGTAGGAACGGTCTTTCTGGATCTGCCGGGCACGGTCCTTCTCCTGCTGGGTGGCGTTCGCAGGAGCAAAATCCCTTCCGAAATACGTCAGCAGCCGGGCTCGCTGGTAGTCCGGGATCTTCACGACATGCCAGTTCACCGGCATGAAGACGATGTTGACCACGAGGAGCGCGATCGGGGTGCCGCCGACCGCGACCAGCCGCAGCAGGTATCGGGCGGGCACGCCGGAGACGAACATCATGAGGAACGCCGCCGGGAAGAAGACGAGGGCCGAGCCCAGGTCGGGCTCCAGCATGATGAGGCCGAAGGGCAGGGCCGCGAGGCCGAGGGCCTTCCAGAAGACGCGCCCGTTCTTCAGCTCGTCCACCGGCCGGCTCAGGTAGTTCGCCAGCATCAGGATGAAGCCGACCTTGGCGAACTCCGACGGCTGCATGGAGAAGGGGCCGAGATCGATCCAGTTCCGCGTGCCCCAGCCGCGCGTGGAGCCGATGCCGGGGATCAGCACGGCGACCAGCAGGACGATCGTGGCCCAGTAGCCGAGGAGCGACCAGCGCGCGAGCGTGTGGTAGTCGATGAAGCAAAGCGCCGTGGCGCCCGCGATGCCGATGGCATACCAGACCATCTGCTTCACGTGGATCTGGCGGAACCACGACAGCGCCTGCATCGACGGATCGGCGAACGACGCGCTATAGACGAAGGCCGTGCCCACCGCCATGAGGCAGACGACGGCGGCGAGCAGCAGCCAGTCGATCTGCTGGTGGCGGCGTTCGTTGAGGCCGGGAAGGTTCATGGCGCGGTGGAGGGCCGTGCGGCGGACGCGAGGTCGGAGCCGCTTTCCCGTTTGATGATGGCCTCGTAGATCTTCTTCGCCACCGGGGCGCAGGTGCCGCCGCCGGAACTTCCGCTGACCACGAGCACGACGACGGCGTAGCGCGGGGAGTTCACCGGGGCGAACGAGGCGAACCAGGTGAAGTGGTCCTTGCCGCCGGCGACGGCGCGTTCGGCCGTGCCGGTCTTGCCGCCGATGGGGAAGCCGGGGATGCGGGCGAGCTTGCCGGTGCCCTCGCCGCCCTCGTCCGCGCGGGTGTTCTCCACGTCGGCCAGCATGGCGGCGTGGATCAGGCGGAGGTGTTGGGGATTGAGTTTCGCGTCGGAACGGACGCGCGGGGAGAAATCGAGCGTGTCCGAGTCGAGCTTGAAGGTGTCGCCCGACTGGATCTTGTCCACAAGGCGCGGCCAGTAAACCTTCCCGCCATTGGCGATGGCGGCGGTCATGAGCGTCATCTGGAGCACGGTCACGTCCACCTGTTGGCCGATGCAGAGGTCGGCGACCTTGCCGGCGTTCCAGTCGCGTTGGTCCTGAAGGTCGGGGAAGATTCCGGGGGATTCCTGGCGCATTCCCTCGGGCGGAAAGATCTGGGTAAATTCGCCGAGGTGGAAGCGGTGTCCGACCTCGACCAGTTTCCGGAATCCGGCCTGGAGGCCGTAGTGGATGAAGTAGCTGTTGCTCGACTTGATGAAGGCCTTCTCGAAGTCGTAGTCGTCGCCCGGCGCGGCGGTGTCCTTGATCTTGCGGTTGCCCACGTAGATCGCGCCTTTGGACGGGCGTTGCGGATCGGGTTCGACCACGTGCCGCTCGTTCGGGTTGACGCCGTTTTCCAGGATCGCGATGCCGGTGAGGATCTTGAGGATGGAGCCCGGATGATACGCGCCCTGGGTGGCGCGGTTGAACGTCGGGGTCTGCTTGGGGTCCATGAGCGCGGCGTATTGCTCGTGGCTCATGCCGCGCACGAAGAGCGCGGGATCGAAGGCCGGGGCCGAGACCATCGCGACAATGTCGCCGTTGCGGACATCGACCACGACGGCCGCGCCGCGCACGTTGGGCATGGCTTCCGCAAGGGCCTTTTCGGCCGCGAGCTGGATGGGCAGGTCGATGGTGAGGAAGACGTCCTGGCCGGGTTGGGGAAGGCTGGCCATCTCCTCGCTCTGGCGGTAGCCGAGATTGTTGATGAGCAGCGATTTTGTGCCCGGGCTGCCGCGCAGGAACTCGTCGTAGTGGCCTTCGATGCCGGTGCGGCCGATGTAGTCGGTCAGGGTGTAGCGGTAGTTGATCTCCTCGTCGGGAAACTTGTCGATCCGCTGCACGTAGCCGAGCAGGTGGCTGGCCGAGGCACCGTGCGGATACGTGCGGATGGATTGGGTTTCCAGCTGGACGCCGGGCAGATCGGCCGCCAGTTCGACGAAACGGGCGACTTCTCTGGGCGTCAGATCGGTGAGCAGGGGGAAGGGGACGTAGGGCAGGGTGCCGTAGTGCCGCTGGAACTGGGTCCGGTCGAGGATCGTCGGCCGCTGGAGATCGGAGCTGACGCGGAAGAGGAGGTTGCTGGCCACGCGGTAGCGCGCCTCGGATTCCAGCCTGGCCGTGACGGCGCGGCTCAGGCGGGGCCTGCTGGTCTCCTTTTTGCCGAAGAACGCGAAGAGGCGGGAAAGGCCCGAGGGCGCGTTGGTGTTCGGTGGCGGTGGATTCGCGGCGAGGTAGGCCGGGAGCACGCGCCGGGAGTATTCGTGTTTGAAGTAGGGCGGGAGCTCCTCGAGGTAGAGGTTGACGGTGTAGCGCGGGCCGTTTTCCGCGAGCACGTGGCCGTTCCGGTCGAAGATCTTGCCGCGCACGCCGGGCACGCGCACGGAGCGGTAGGCCTGGCCGCGGAGGCTGTCCTCGTGCTTCTGGGCGGAGACGATCTGGACCTTCCAGAGCCCGGCGACCAGCAGCACCATGCAGGCGAGGACCATCACCGCGATCGCGCGCAGCGGGCCGTCGTCCTTTTTCAACTGGTCGAAGATCAGCATGTCAGAGGCGGCCTCGCTTGATCTCCC
>CBFGQE010000117.1:0-8350 GCA_965650815.1 uncultured bacterium | reverse complement strand
GCGGTCAATGTCGGCGGAGGCGGCGCGGCCGACACCAACGTCATCGCCACCGCCTATTCGAACAACCGTTCCGGCCTACCCGGCGGCGCGGGCGCGGGCGGCACGGCGCAATACGCGCTCGATGCCGCGCTGGACCTCCTCTACCGCGTGAATCCGCCGAACAACGGCACGTTGACCAACGCGTTGCCGCTCGGCATCGACATCGAAGCGGTCGGCGGCCTGGACATCGTCACCGGCTCGGACCGCGCGCTGGCGGTGCTGACGGCGGGCGGCTCCAACGCGCTCTACGACGTGAACCTCACGACCGGCGCGGCCACCGCATTGCGCGGATTGCCGATGGAGATTGTCGATCTGGCCGTGCCCGTGCCCGCAAAGATCACCTCCATCTCCAGCGTCGAGACCAACGCCGTGGTGAACTGGGCCGGCGGCGTCGGACCGTTCCTGGTGCAGCGCGGCAACGTGGTGGACGAAGCCTTCTGCGGCATCATGACCACGACCAACCGCAGCGCGGCGCTCGTGCGCGAGGGCCGCACCGGATTCTTCCGCGTGGCCGATCTCGCCGGGGCGCCGCCCACCCGCTTCACCGTCAGCCTCAGCGGCGCGGCCGAGCGGCCCAATCCCGTGAACACCACCGCCGACGGCTTCGGCACGCTGGAGGTCAGCGGCGACACGCTCACCTTCGACATCTCGTATCGCGGCCTGTCCGGCGCGGCCACGATGGCGCACATCCACGGCCCCGGCAGCTCCTCTCAGGCCGTTGGCGTGCTGGTTGATCTCGGGCCGTTCGCCGTCGGCGGACTGGCGGCTTCGGGCAGCATCCAGGGCAGCGTGGCGCTGACTCCGGCGGTGAAGGCCGCGCTGCTCGGCGGCCGCACCTATGTGAACATCCACACCGGGGCCAACGGCGGCGGCGAAGTGCGCGGCCAGATCACGCCGATGGTCTTCCAGACCAGCCTGAGCGGCGAAGGCGAACGGCCCAATCCCGTGGACACGGCCGCGCGCGGCTTCGGCACCTTCACCGTGGTGGGCAAGGAACTCGCCTTCAACATCCACTACACCGGCCTGAGCGGACCCGCGCAGATGGCGCACATCCACGGCGCGGCCCCGACCTTCGGCACCGCCGGCGTGCTGGTCGATCTCGCGCCCTTCGCCGTCGGCGGCTTCGGCAGCTCCGGCGCGATCGTCGGCAAGGTGGCGTTGACCCAGGACCAGTTGAACGCGGTGGTGGACGGCCTCACCTACGTGAACATCCACACCGTGGCGAACGGCGGCGGTGAAGTGCGCGGCCAAATCCTGCCTGAGCTGACCGCCACCGCCTTTTCCGCCGCGCTCACCGGCGCGGCCGAGCGGCCCAATCCCGTGACGACCTCCGGCTATGGTTTCGCTTCGGCTTCATTGCTCGGCGATTCGCTCCAGCTCCGCATCTACTACCGGAACCTCTCCAGCACGCTCCAGCTCGCGCACATCCACGGACCAGCGGCGGCGTCCGGCGCGGCGGGTGTCCTGGTCGATCTCTTCCCCCTGCACCAAGGCGCGCCGGGCACCAACGGATGGTTCTCCGGCACGATTGCGCTGACGGCCGCGCAGAAGAGCGCGCTGCTCTCCGGCCTGGCCTACGTGAACCTCCACACGGTCAACAACGGCGGTGGCGAAGTGCGCGGCCAGCTCGTGCCGGTCGTCCTCCAGAGCACGCTCAACGGCGCTTCGGAACGGCCAAATCCCGTGGTCACGGACGGCACCGGTTACGCCCGGCTGGCCCTGCTCGGGAAACAACTGAGCTTCGGCCTGAACTACCGCGCGCTCGGCAGCGCGGCCCAGATGGCCCACATCCACGGACCGGCCGGCCCCGAAGGCTTTGCCGGGGTGCTGGTCGATCTCGCCCCGTTCTCCGCGCCCTTCGGCACCAGCGGGATCATCCTCGGCGGCACCACGCTGACCGACAGCCAGCTCGCCGCCGTAGTCGATGGCCTGACCTACTTCAACATCCACACCGTGAACAACGGCGGCGGCGAGGTGCGCGGCCAGATCGTCCCGTAGATAATCCGTTCGGTCGGTGCGTTGAGGCGGGGTCCACCGGGGGCCCCGCCTTTTCTTTTCGCCGGATGTCGTTGGCGGAAAAGTTGGTTTTCGGGGGACGGAGGAACTTTCCGGAACATTTTTGTCTCTCAATTCAAAGGCGGCCGACAATTTGCTTAGGGTGGGATATGCGGCGTTTTTGACGAAGGGGCGCCGCGCAAAACGATGCCGTCATGAAAAAGGTCCTGCTCCTCATCGTCCTGGTCGGCGTGGCCGGGTGGTTCTGGGCGCGGCGGAGTCCCGCCAGCGCCGAAAGCCTGCTGTTCGCGGCCGATGCCGACTACGCGCGGCATGTGGGCCAGCCGGTGGACCTGGAGTTCACCGCGCTCGACGGCCGCCAGGTCCGCTTGGCGGATCTGAAGGGGCAGGTCGTGCTGCTCGACTTCTGGGCCACCTGGTGCGGCCCTTGCATGAGCGGCCTGCCCCGTCTCAAGAAGGCCCACGAGACCTACCGCGACAAGGGCTTCGAGATCGTCGGCATCAGCTTCGACCGCGACCGGAAGGCGTTGAAGCGCGTGGTGGAGGGCCTCCAGCTCGGCTGGCCGCACTACTTCGAGGAAAGCCAGGGCCAGAACCAGTTCGGCCAGCGCTTCGGCATCACCCACTACCCGTCGATGTGGCTGGTGGACAAACAGGGCATCGTCCGCTTCGTCAGCGCGGGCCAGGACTTGGAGCGGAAGATCGAGACGCTCTTGGCCGAACCTTCGGACCACAAGCCCATCTCCCTCAGCAATCCCGCCGGGATTCTGGACCGGGCCAAGGAGGTCGTCGCTTCCGTGAAGAACCGAGGCGAGGGCGACACCGGGAAGGCCGAAGAACCCAAGTCCGGAGCCACGTCCCTCGTGCAGGTCATCACCAGCCTCGCCTCCAACCAGTCCAAGACCTCCGAAACGCGCCCGGCGGGCATCCATGCCATCCGGCTCAAAGGCATCCTCGCTTCGTCCACTCGGCCGATGGCGATGCTGGAGGCCGAAGGGCACGCCTTCTCGCTGGTGCCGGGAGAGGAGCTGAAGGTGAAGTTCGGCCAGCAACTGGTCCCCGTGCGGTGCGAATCCATCGACGCGGCGAAGGTGACGCTCTCGACCAGCAACGGCGTGGTGACGTGCGAGCTGCTCCTGCCGCAGATGGCGGGCGTGGTGCCGGAGCCTTGATCCCCCGGGGCGCGCCGGGAATCCTCCGGGGATGCCCAAGTGGGCCAAGACCATCATCGCCATCCTGCTGCTCCCGCTGTGCCTCGGCGCGGTGCGGACGCTCTGGGCCGTGGTGTCCGCCTCGGGCCACGCCCAGACCACATGGGTCGCGCTCGTTGGCGGGGTCGCGTGCTGGATCGTCGTTTTCCTCCTGTTGCCCCGGCCGATGTGGATCTACGTGATGGGGCATGAACTGACGCACGCCGTCTGGGTCTGGCTCTGCGGCGGGTCGGTGAAGAAGTTCAAGGTGTCGTCCAAGGGCGGGCACGTCGTGGTCAGCAAGAGCAACTTCGTCATCGCGCTTGCGCCCTACTTCTTCCCCTTCTATTCCGTGCTGCTGGTGCTGGTGTTCTGGATCGGGCACCTGATCTGGAACTGGAGCGGCTATGCGCCGTGGTTCCATCTTCTGCTCGGCGCCTCCTATGCGTTCCACGTGACGCTGACGGCCGACGTGCTCCGGACCCGGCAGAGCGACATCACGGGCGAAGGCTACGTCTTCTCATCGGTGGTCATCTTCCTCGGCAACATTCTCGTCCTGATGGTCGCTGTTCCGCTGCTCACCGGCCGGATCGGCCTGCTCTCCGTGCTCGGCTGGTGGATGCAGGACACGGGCACCATCCTGCGGCGGTTGGGCGGCTTGCTGGTGGGCTAAGCGGACTGCCCGCGCAGTCTATCGAAACTCGTGGACGCTTCGGCGCGACTTCGCCCAGTGGCGGAACAGCAAGAGCAGCATCACTCCCGACACGGCGCCCACGGTGTCGATGGCGACATCCGACCATTGGCCGCTGCGGTGCGGATTGAAGCTCTGGTGGTATTCGTCGGTCATCGCGTAGAGCGCGGCGAAGACCACGGCGAAGACGCTGGTGGAGAGGTTCGTTGCTGCGGGTGTTCGGCTGGCGCGGGCCCGGAACACCAGCGCGCCGAGCAGGGCATACCCGGTCAGGTGCCCGGCTTTCCGCACCAGGAACGAGAGGGTGGCGAAGGTGGAATCGGAGACTTCGCCGAGGAAAAACTCCGCCACGGCGCGGATCAGCCAGGAGGAGTTTTCCGCCCGGCCGAGATCCGTCGAGGCGATGAAGATGATCGCCATCATCAGTCCCACCGGGCTCCAGGCCCGCAGCCAAGACGCCGGGGATTTTTCCAGCCGGGTGGACCTGGGGGGACTTTGGGAAGAAGCGGGCGGCATCCGTTCCGTCTCCGGCCGTTCAGATGTAGAACATCCGGTCCTTCTCCGCGCCGTCTTCGAGGAGCTTCTGGAAGTTGATCGCGTCGGCCGCCTCGGTCACGGCGGTCTGGAGCTTCTTCCAGGCGGCGCGCAGTTCGGCCGGGCACTGGGCGTCCTTGATCGCGGGCGACTCGAAGATCTCGCCGTGCATGCAGCGGAGCACGTCGCCCATCGTGATCTGGCCGGGGGGACGCGCGAGCAGGTAGCCGCCTTCCTTGCCGCGGACGCTCTTCACGATCCGGCCGGACTTCATCTCGATGAGGATCTGGACGAGGTAGTTGGGCGAGATGCCCTGTTCGGTCGCCATCTCCTCGATGCGCCGCGCGGAGCCTTCGCTGTAGTGGCGGGCGAGGGAGAGGACGGCGCGGCAGGCGTAGTCGCTTTTGACGGAAAGCTTCACGGAGAGGGAAGGTAGGGCAGCGCGCCGCGCCTCTCCA
This sequence comes from uncultured bacterium, assembly GCA_965650815.1. Lineage (GTDB taxonomy): Bacteria > Verrucomicrobiota > Verrucomicrobiia > Limisphaerales > CANJSG01 > CANJSG01. The sequence continues at coordinate 3,422 of CBFGQE010000117.1, read as the reverse complement.
AGCCACAAGCGGAACAACCTCCGGTCACGCCTTCGTGCCTTCCTGCTGGAGCTGTTGCAGGCGGGTGCGGCGCCACTGGGCGCGGTGGTGGATGATCCAGTCGGTCAGGGCGCGCTCGAAGCCGATGTCGTGGCCGGCCTTCTCGGACTCGATCCACTTGTGCTTCAGGATCTCCTCCCGCTCCGCCTGGTATTCGCGGTAGAGCGAGGAGCGTTTGACCAACTCATTCCCCGATGCCCTGTCTGGATTGGGATTCGACATGGGTGTCGTAGCACTGGTTGCGATGGCGGGAAGGTAACGGCGCGCCTCTTCGGCGCAATCCGGAATTCCCGCCGCCACTGGTTCGGATCAGATCGCCAACCGCCCGCGCAGCGCCTGGGCGACGCCGAAAAACGGACGCGCCGCCTCGCTGTCGGGCGCGGAGACGGTGATCGGCAGCCCCTTGTCGCCGCCTTCGCGGATGGCGGTGAAGAGCGGGACTTCACCGAGAAACGCGGTCTTCTGCCGTTCGGCTTCCGCCTGGCCGCCGCCGTGGCCGAAGATCTCCACGCGGCTGCCGTCGGGCGCGGTGAAGTAGCTCATGTTCTCCACGATGCCGAGCAGCGGCACGTTGACCTTGTTGAACATGTGGATGCCCTTGCGGACCACACCGAGCGAGGCCTCCTGCGGCGTCGTCACCACCACGCCGCCGTCCAGCGGCACGGTCTGGCAAAGCGAAAGCTGCGCGTCGCCGGTGCCGGGCGGGAGGTCCACCAGCAACACGTCGAGATCGCCCCAGGCCACCTGCATGATGAACTGCTGGATGGTCTTCTGGATCATCGGCCCGCGCCAGATCACGGCCTGGTCGCCCTCGATCAGGAACCCCATGCTCATCAGCTTCACGCCGTGGCTTTCCAGGGGAATCAGCTTCTCCTCCTCGTTGACGTAGGGCTTTTCGTTCACGCCCATCATCAGCGGAATGCTCGGGCCGTAGATGTCGCAATCGAGCAGGCCGACGTTCAATCCCAAGCGGGCGAGCGCGCAGGCCAAATTGACGGAGACGGTGGACTTGCCCACCCCGCCCTTGCCCGAGGCGACGGCCACGACCTTGCGGATGCCGGCCACTTTGTTCGTCGCCGTCGGAGCCGGACCACCAGCCTGCGGCATGGACACATCGACGGAAATCTTCTCCACCCCGGCCAAGGCGGTCAGCGCCTTCGTGCAATCGGCCTTCAATTGCTGGGCGACCTGCGCGTTTGCGCTGGTGAGTTGGATCAACACGGTCACGGCACCGCCGTCGATCTGGGCCTGTTTGACGATACCGAACGAAACGATGTCGCGGGAGAAGCCGGGGTATTTGACCGACTTGAGGGCGTTCAGGATGGAGTCTTGGGAGAGCATGGAATCAAAGGGGAGAAGCGAGGCGCCGGTTCACTTGGTCGCGCAGCGACAAGAACCGCTGCCATGAATCTTCGGCTTCTTTCAGCGCCAAAAGTGGCAGCACCTCATCGCGGACTTGGTCATAGTCCATCACGCACTTCTGGCGAGCCAGGATTTGTTCTAGGTCGGCCCAGTCCCTAGGGCGTCCGGCGAAGAGCTTGTGGACCACGAGGTCTTCAGCGGAGCAGGTCAGCAGCTTCTGCCCATGTTCCAACTCGAACCACGAGGCGCGATCAATAGCCCGCTCTTCGAAGGGAACCGCCCCAAGCGCGATGTCGATTCCGACTCCGGAAGCATCTTGGAGCAGCACCACCCGTGATCGCAGAGCCATCTCGCGGGCGTTTCCAATCCGGGGCGCAAAAGCCGTCAATAGTTCGTCCACAAAGATCTCTTCCCCCCCGAATCCGGTCAGCAAGGTGAGATCAACATCTTGGGTGACTCGTGGCTGGCCCCAACGTTGGAGAGCCACTCCGCCGATTACGCAAAAGCGCCATTGCTTGGATAGCAGCCAAGCCTGAACTTCAAGAGCTGTTTGGAGAACGTTCTTCAACGGGGCCGCAGTTTTTGAAACAGCGCCTGCTGCTCGACAAGCCCGGAAGAGTGCGGATCGGCCCGCCACGCTTCCTCGAATTCCAACAGATCCCGCGTTTGGGCGAGCGCCCGCTCATGGGTCAAGGCCGCCACTTCGTGCGTCTGGACCACGGCCAGCAAATCGCCGGTTTCACGCCATTGGCGGACCCAGGCTTTCATCTGCTCTTGGCTTGGAACGGTCATGGTGATCTTCAATGCGCCGCCTTGCCCGAAACATCGGCGGCGTGCTGGCTAAAAGACTTTCCCCTCCCGGTCGGATTGATCACGGAGTCGATCACGCCGCGCTCGAACTCGTCCCACATCGGCGACATGCCGCGCAGCTTGGTCACGATCTTGACGAACGTTTCCACCACGTAGTCCACGTCCTCGACCGTGTTGTCCTTGCCGAGGGTCATGATGATGTTTCCCTGGGCCAGCGCATGGTCGAGACCGATGGCCGCAAGCACGTGGGAGATCTTCAGGCTCTTGCTCACACAGCTCGAACCGCTGGCCACGGCGATGCCGTTCATGTCGCAGAGCAGCAACTGGCCTTCGCCTTCGATGAACTCGGTGGAGAGGTTGAGGTTGGTGCCGATGCGCTTGGGTCCGGGCTCGGGGCCGTTCAGCTTGATGAACTTCACCTGCGCCTTCAGCCCGTCCCACAACCGCTTCTGCAACGCGGTGACGTGCGCCATGCGCTGGGGCATCTCGCGCAGCGCGATCTCCGCCGCCACGCCGCCGCCGACGATGGCGGGAACGTTCTCCGTGCCAGCGCGGCGTCCGCCTTCCTGCACGCCGCCGTGGAGGATGGAGACCAGTCGGGCCTTCTTGTTGCGATAGAGCACGCCCACGCCCTTGGGTCCGTAGAAGCGATGCGGCGAAAAGCTGACCAAGGCGGCGCCAAATTGCTTTACGTCGATCGGCATCCAACCCGCACTGGCTTCGCAATCCACGTAGAGGGGAACGCCCTTCTCGGCGCAGATCCGGCCGACCTCGACGATCGGCTGGATGGTGCCGATGTCGTGGTTGACGTATTGGACAGCGACGAGCGTGGTCTCCTTGGTGATGGCGGCTTGGAGCGCTTCCAAGTTGATCACGCCTTCGGCGTCCACGGGCACTTGGGTGCAGGTCCAACCCTGTTTCTCCAGGAACTCGACCGACTGGACGATGCTCGGGTGTTCCGTGGCGCTGATGACAAGGTGTTTGCCCTTCCGTTCGTTGGCGTAGGCCACGCCCTTGATGGCGAGGTTGGCCGATTCGGTGCCGTCGGAGGTGAAGAAGATCTCCTCCTCGCTGTCGGCGTTGATCAAAGCGGCCATCTGCTGGCGCGCTTTCTTGAGCGCGTCGCGGACGCGGAGCCCGTGCTGGTGAAGCGACGAGGCGTTGCCGAAATACTCGGTGAAATAGGGTTTCATCGCGTCGAACACCTCCGG
>CBFGQE010000116.1:0-8421 GCA_965650815.1 uncultured bacterium | reverse complement strand
TGGTTCAGACACAGGTTCGTCGTCACCGTCTTCAACCAGCCGCCCACCGTCGGGCTGTGCGCGATCTCGGCGAACTTCTCGTAGGCCTTCAGGAAAACCGTCTGGGAGACATCCGCCGCCTCGGCCTGGTTGCCGAGCAGACGGAAGGCGTGCGTGAACACCATGTTCTGGTAGTTCCGCATGAAGCTCTCAAAGTCTTCCAGTTCACTCATCGCGACGGGGATCAACGGGATCGCACCGGTGATCGTAGGACACGGGCGGGGCGGGCGGGTTTCAGGAAAGTTCTGGGGATCGGATGTCGGATTCCGGATACCTGATTCCGGATCGCGTCGCCACGACCAATCCGCCCCATCCGGCATCCGGTATCAGGGAGCAGTGCCGGAACGATGCAGTGAAAAGCAGGTCAGGCTTCCAGCCTGATGCGTGGGGCGTGGAGATTCCGAAGAGGGCAATGGGTGGCCAAGGACTCGCCGTCAGGTGGTTGACCACTACGGCGATTCGCTCAACTGCATCGCCCAGCTAGGGCGGCAGGATCTCCACGATCTCGGCGAGGGGATGGTGGCGCGGGTCGGACAGGGTGTTGCGGCGCGCGTAGAGCAAGGTTCCGGGAGCGGCTCCCAATACGCCGGCGATGAAGTCATCGGCGACGATCTTCAGAAAGGTCTTGGGGCGGCTGGAATACTTCACCCGGCAATCGGCCAGGATCTGCCCCAGCGGCCCGGACTCTTCGAGGATGCGGCGACGCGGCTCGGGGTCGAAGTGCTGGAGATTGATGCGGATGGCGCCGAACTCGACCGGCTTGCCCGAGCGTCCGCCGCGCAGGATGACTTCGCGCAGGTAGGCTTCATGGCGCAGTTCGCGGCTGATGACCTCCAGCATGATGGGTTCTCCGTGGAAGGCGGCGAGCGTCGAGGTCATGTCGCGATGATGGACGAGCAGTCCCTTGTAGGGTTCCGGCACTGCGTCTCCAGCTACCGCCTCGATCTTCGGCAAAGGCCGCTTGGCCACGGCGTAGAAGTCGTCGAGCGGGTAGAGCAGCGGGGAGACGGAAGGGGCTGGCTCTGCGCGCACCGCGGGGTCTGGAGGGAAAGACGACATGGGAAACAACATTCAACACCCGACATCCAACAACGAACGCCCAACCATCGGCTTCCCGGGAGACCGGCCCGCCATTCCGGACCCGCTCCAACGTGGCATCGCCGCATAGCCCAGGGTTGGAGCTGGGCGACCACCTTGGGGAAACGAGCTTCGATCCTTCAACCAAGTTCCTTGAGCCGCTGGTGTGGAACCAAGGCCGCAACCCCGGCGGGGTTGTTTCGGATTGGCGGGCTTCCCCCAGGCTAGCCGCTGCGCGGCAACCCTGGGCTGAAGGACGCAGCCCCGTTGGGGCTGGCCGGTCGCCGATCCACCGCCATCCGGCTTTGGACGTTCAACGCTCGACGTCGAGCGTTGAACATTCCCGTTGTTTCCCCCGTTAAGCATATCTTCCCGTCCGATGCTCCGGCTTGAAGAACTCCTGCAACAGCCGGTCCACCTGGAGCAGTCCGTCGCGGGTCAGGCCGATTTGGTCGCCGTCTTCCACCAAGAACCCCTGTTCCTTGATCCAGGCCAGCGGCGCGGCGAACTGCACGCGAGGGTCCGTCCCGAACTTCCGGATGAAGGCCGACGCGCTCACGCTGCCCAGCTTGAGCTGGAGGATGAATTCGCGGAGGAACTTCTCGTCCGGCGGCACGACGTAGGCCCGGTAGGTCGGGAGCTGGCCGGCGTTCACCGCGTCCACGTAGGGCTGGAAGTCGTGGTGGTTCTGGTAATGCACGCCGCTCAGATGGCCGAAGCTGGCCACGCCGATGCTCAAGAGATCCGCCCCGCTGAAGAGCCCTTGGCGATACTCGAACTTCACCTTGGTCGGGTCCTTCACCACCGTGGTCGTGCTGGTGACGGTGTAGCCGACTTTCTCGAATTCGCCGTAGGCGTAGTTGACCCAGCGGCGCTTGGTTTCCCAATCGGCCACGGGCGCGACGAGTTTGCCCTCGGCCTTCATCTGTTTGTAGATGCCCGTGTTGTAGGGCACTTCCATCTGGTAGATCGTGACCGAGTCGGGCTGGAGCGCGACGGCCTTGGCCACGGCTTCCTTCCACTTGTCCTCGGTCTCTTCGACCATGCCGGCGATGAGGTCGATGTTGATCTGCGGGAAACCGATCTCGCGGGCGAAGGCGTAGGCCCGCTGGACCTCTTTCGAGCGATGGGCGCGGCCGTTGATCTCCAAGATGTGGTCGTCGAAGTGCTCGATGCCGAGGCTCAACCGGGTGACGCCCATCTCGCGGATGGCGCGGAGCTTGTGGTCGGTAAGCGTGCCGGGCTCGGCCTCGAAGGTGATCTCCGTGGCTTCGTCCCAGGAGAGCTGGCGCTTCATGCCTTCGGTGAGGAAGCGGAGCTGGTCGGGCGAAAGGTAGCTGGGTGTGCCGCCGCCGAAGTAGATGAAACGCGGCTTGCGTCCGCCGATGACGGGCTTGTTTGCGTAGAAGGCGAGGTCCTTCAGGAGCGCGTCGATGTAGCCCTTGATGTCCTCGGCGTTCTTGTCGGTATAGACGCGGAAATAGCAGAAGTGGCAGCGCTTCCGGCAAAAGGGAATGTGGGTGTAGAGCCCCAGCGGCACACCGGGCGCGGGCACGCGGTCCAACGCGGCGTGGAAGTCCGGAATCGCCTCGGCCTTCCAGAAGGCGAACGGAGGGTAGTTCGCGACGAAATAGTTCCCGGCGGTGGTCTCCTTTTGGATCGGAGGCCCGGCGGTCTTCGGCGGAGGGGCGATGGTGATGGTGTTCATACGGCTAATGCGGGTGAGGGCTGCGACGCGACGCGAGGAGCCAAAGAATTGGCCAAAGGACCAAGGTGGAGAGGCCAATAAGGACGATTCCGGCCATGACAGGAACAAAAACACCATGAAGGAGCGGCTCAACGATCCACGACAGCGCCGGAGACCAGATGACGCCATGTCCTTCAGAGAAAGGAGCTGGCGTCAGAAAGGTCGCAAAGAACAGCGCTCTGACCAACGCCTTCGGCCATCGAGCATGAAATCCCCGAGACCAACGCCAAACTGGCCAAGCGAGCGTAGCCACGCACGCGAGGCAGATCAGAAAGGCGTTGGTCTCGTAGATGGTTCTCACGATATGGACCTCATTTGGCCGCCTCCACGCGCACGATCTGCGCGTCCTTGTTGTTCTCCCAGCCGGAGCCGAACTCGATGACGTAGAGCGCGCCGTCGGGGCCGACTTTCAGGTCGGTGGGGCGCTTGAAGGTCTCGCCGGGGGCGAAGCGTTCCATGCCGACGCGTTCGCCGTTGGGGTCGAGCTTCACGGCGATGATCCAGTTGCGCATCCACTCGTAGATGAAGTGGGTGTTGTCGAACTCGGCGGGGAGCTTGCGGTCGGAATTCAGCGCGGCGTCGAAGCGATAGACCGGGCCGGAGCAGGCGGAGCGGCCGCCGCCGCCGAAGAGCGGATAGCGCGGCGTGGGCGACGCGGGGTAATACATCCACGCGGGTTGCGCGGGGGGGAGTTCCTTCGGGCCGGTGTTGTTGGGCGAGAGGTTCAGCGGCTTCTGCGGGTCCTGGGCGGGGCCGGATTCCTTGGTGGCGAAGTCGTATTGGACGTAGGGCTTGTTGTCGGCCAGCAGGAAGGGCCAGCCGAAGTTTCCGGCGGTCTTGGTGCGGTTGAACTCGTCGAAGCCGGCGGGGCCGCGCGTCTCCTTGGGGCCCTGCGCGTCGGGGCCGACATCGGCGAAGTAGAGCGTGTCCGTCTTCGTGTCGATGGCGAAGCGGAAGGGATTGCGGCAACCCATCACGTAGATCTCGGGCCGGGTGTCGGGCGTGCCGGGCGGGAAAAGGTTGCCTGCGGGAATGGCGACGGTGCCGTCGGGCTTGGGCGTGATGCGGAGGATTTTTCCGCGCAGGTCGTTGGCGTTGCCGGCGGAGCGGGCGGCATCGAAGAGGCGGCGGCCTTCGCGGTAGTCGGTCGGGGCAAAGGCGTCCGACTCGAAGCCGACGGTGTTGTCGCCGGTGGAGATGTAGAGGTTGCCCTTGCTGTCGAAGGCCAGGCCCGCGCCGTAGTGGCAGCAGACTTCCAGATCGACCGGCACGGTGAGGAGGATCTTTTCATCGGCCAACGCGGCGGGCGTGCCGGTCAACGTCAGGCGCGAGACGTGGAATTCTTTCCCGGACTTGGGCGAGTAGTAGAGATAGACCCACTGGTTGGTGGCGAAGCCGGGATCGATGGTCAGGGCGAGCAGGCCGGATTCCCAAGCCCCTTCGGTGGGTTTGGTGGAGCTGTTCGGTCGGGCCTCGACGTCGCGATGGGCGACGACGGCGGAGGTCTTGGTCTCGGGGCTCCAGAGCTTCACCTTGCCGAAGCGTTCGGCGTAGAGGATGCGGCCGTCGGCAAGGATCTCCATCTGCATGGGGTTCTCGCAGTCGGTGACGAGGACGGTCTTGCGCAGGGCGGAGGGTTCGGCGGCCTGGGCGACGGATGCGGCCAGGACGATGGCCGTGAGGGTGGCGGTGATGTGGGAATGACGGGTTTTCATGGGTGCGGCCGCGAGGATTCCCGCAGCGCGTTCAGTCTCAATCTTAATCTTTCTCTTCATCTGGGGCCGCCGAGGGGGAGATTGAGATTAGGATCAAGATTGGGATTGAGAGACCCGCCCATCACTTCGCTCCGAAGCAGTAGAGGGTGCCGTCTTCCGACCCCACGATGAACTTGCCGGCCGCCACTGCGGGCGACGACAGGATGCTCTGGCCGATCTCGTAGGACCACAGTTCGGAGCCGTCCTTGAGCGAGACAAGATAGACGCGGCCATCGGCGGAACCGACCACCACCTTGTCCCCGGCAACGACGGGCGAGCCGTCGATCTTGCCCCGCGTGTTGAAGGTCCACACGACTTCGCCCGTGGCCTTGTTCAAACAGTGCAGCCGCTTGTCGCGTCCGCCGAAGATCACCCGGTCGGCGGTGATGGAAGGCGAGCCGACGTAGGGAAAGTTCCGGTCCTTGTAGCGCCAGACGACGTTGGTCTTGGCGAGGTCGATGCAGAGGAACTCGTTCTCGTAGTGGCCGAAGTAGGCCTTGCCGTCGCTCACGGCCACGCTGCCCGGCACGTAGGCGCCGGCATCGGTCTCGGCGATCTTGGTGCCGTTGGTCACGGAGACGAGATGCAGGAGGGCGTCGCAGCCGCCGAAGGTCGTGAGCCCGTTCCAGACGGCAGGAGTGCCGTTGATGTAGTTGCTGGTTTCGTAGCTCCAGTTGGTCTTGCCCGTGGCGAGGTCGAGCGAATGGAGGAAGTAGTCGTAGCCGCCGAAGAGCACGGCGGGCTTGCCGTTGAGCGCATGGACGTTGGCCGCGCCGAGGACCTTGTCGTTGAGCGGAAAGGTCCAGACGGATTCGCCGGTGGCGGCTTTGAGCGCGTAGAAATTCGTGCCACCGGAGCCGAAGAGCACGAGTCCGTCGTGGACCGTGGGCGAGGCTTCGATGCGGTCATCGGCCTTGAACTGCCAAGCCTTCGCGCCATCTTCGAGCCGGACGGCGTGCAGGTGCGCGTCGTCCGATCCCACGAAGACCAGGCCGCCCGAAACAACGGGCGACGAGAGCACGGGACCGCCGGTCTTGTAGCTCCAGAGCAGTTGGGGCCGGTCAGGGATCGCGGTCGCGGCGACGCCGGAAAGGGCGGCGTCCCCGCGATAATGGGGCCAATCGACGGCTCCGGGAGTGGCGGCGCGGGCCAGCAGCGGCGCGGTCAGGGACAGCATCCAGCAGAGGGTTGGGCGCGGGATGAAGCGAATCGCGGACATGGCAGGGGCAAGATAGTTCCACCGGGAAAGAGTTTGGCAAACGGAATAATACCTATGCGTATGATCCGGGCGTTTCGCGGAAACGAGAGGGCTTCGGAGCGGACCGGAGGGTTTTCGCGGTTTTTGGGCAGATGTGTCCCGAAGCGGTCTCAGAAACGAAAAGAATTCCTTAAACCCCTTCCAACACGGCCGATAACGAAACTGGCCGCCGAAAAACCCAGCATTCCCGGACGGGAAAGGCTGCGGCGGACCGCCGATTTGAGAACCAACGACTACAGCATGAAGCACTGGACGGGGCTGTGCGGGACGATGGCCGGGCTGCTCATCAGCACGCCGGTTGCGGCGGCCGATGCCGCCGCCGCCGCCGCGCCGGGCCGGGACTGGGGCGAATCCGCCGGGCTGATGCTGCTATTGACCGGCGGGCTGGCCCTTTCTGCCGTGCTGGTGCTGCGGCTGCGGACCCAGGTGAAGGCCAGCGGGCGGGCCCTCACCGAGAGCCGGTCGCGCGAAAAGTCGTTGGAGGAGAAATACTGGCGGGCCTTCGACGCCGCGCCGGACGTGAATTTCATCTGCGACTTGGAGGGCCGGGTGCTGCGCGCGAACGCGGCGGCCAAAAGCTTCTTCGGCCAGGCGGAAGCCTTCGGGGGCTCCGTGCGGCTGATCGACCTGATCGAGGGCACGGACCGCGCCGAGGCCGCCGGGCTGCTGGAGAGAGTCAAGGCGGGCGATTTCGTGCAGCCCGCCGAACTGTCCTTCCGCGTCTCCGGCGGTGTCACCAGGACCGCGCAGGTGCGGATGCACCGCGAGTCGGGCGAGCAGGAACGGCTGTTCGTCTTCATCCACGACGTCACCGAGCGCCGCGAGGCCGAGCGGAAACACGTGGTGATGGAGCGCCTGCTCCGCACGGTCTTCGACAACCTGCCCCTCTCCGTCCAGCTCAAGGACGCCGCGACCGGCGTCTGCACCTTGGCCAGCCCCGCGCACCGGGCGCTGATCGGCCTGGATCATTCGGCGATCGCGGGCAAGACGGACGCCCAGGTCTTCTCCCCGGAGATGGCGCTCAAGCTCCAGGCCCTCGACACCCGCGTCCGCGAGACCCGCGAGGTCGTGCAGAGCCCGGTGGAAGAGGTCGCCGCCGAGGGCCAGCCCGCGCGCTATTGCTCGGTGCGCAAGGTGCCGGTGGTCGATCCCTCCGGCGCCGTCGCGCAGATCCTCACGATGATCGAAGACGTGACGGAACAGCAGACCGCGCTGAAGGAGGCCGAACGCACGCAGAACCTCTTCCAGGCGCTGGTGGACCAGTTGCCCGTCGGCGTCTTCATCAAGGAGATCCCCTCCCTGCGCCACGTGCTGTGGAACCGCGCCGGCGAGCGCATCCTCGGCATGGACCGCTCGAAGCTCATCGGGCGCGTCGACTCCGAGGTGTTCCCCAAGGAGCAGGCCGAAAAGTTCACCTCCGACGACCTGCGCGTGGCCGCCGCCCGCCGGATGATGATCGTCCCGGTCGAGGAGCTGAACACCGAGCGCGGCACACGCCTGATGGCGACGAAGAAGTTCCCCATCCTCAGCCCCGAGGGCGAGGTCACCCACATCGTCGGCATCACCGAGGACGTGACCGAGCGCATCCGCTCGGAAGAGGCGATCAACCACGCCCGCGAGATGGCCGAGGAGCTGGCCCGCGAGCGCGAGCAGCACATCCGCCAGCTCACCGAGACCGCCGAGCGCGCCGAGGCCATGGCCCGCGCCGCCGAGGCCGCCAACGTGGCCAAGAGCGACTTCCTGGCGAACATGAGCCACGAGATCCGGACTCCGATGAACGCCATCATCGGCTTCACGAACCTGCTCATGGACAGCCCGCTCAACAACGAGCAGAAGGACCATCTCAACACCGTCCGCCAGAGCTCCGAGGCGCTCCTCTCCATCATCAACGACGTGCTCGACTTCTCGAAGATCGAGGCCGGCAAGATGTCGCTGGAGTCCATTTCCTTCGATCTCCGCGAAGTGGTCGAACAGACCGTCGATCTCATGTCGCAGCGGGCCAGCGCGAAGGAACTGGACCTCATCGGCTTCGTCTCGAACAACGTCCCGCCCCAGCTCATCGGCGACCCGATCCGCCTCCGGCAGGTGCTGCTGAACCTGATCGGCAACGCCATCAAGTTCACCGACCACGGGCGCATCTTCGTCGAGGCCACCGTCTCGCGCGTCGTCGGCGGCGTGGTCGATCTCCGCTTCTCCGTGGCCGACACCGGCATCGGCATCACGCCCGAGGCGCAGGCGCGGCTGTTCCAGGCGTTCAGCCAGGCGGACAGCTCCATGACCCGCAAGTATGGCGGCACCGGCCTCGGCCTCGCCATTTCGCGCAAGATCGTCGAGCTCATGCACGGCGAGATCGCGGTCGAGAGCACCGTCGGCAAGGGCTCCACCTTCTTCTTCACCCTGCGGCTCAACCTCTCCAGCCTCGCGGTGGAACCGGCCTCCCAGCCCATCAAGCTCAAGGGCCGCCGCGTCCTCGTCGCCGCCGAGGAGGACCTCACCCGCGAGGTCGTGCGCCACTACTCGGAGGCCGTCGGCGTGGAGGTCATCGG
>CBFGQE010000115.1:0-8437 GCA_965650815.1 uncultured bacterium | reverse complement strand
AGATCGAGCAGCTCATCCGGATTGCGGTAGTCGGCCACGAGCAGGTGCGCTCCGGCCTCGGTCAATTGTCGCGCCTTGCGGGGGTCGGGCACGCCCGATCCGTTCACTTCCTCGTCGCTGGCCACCGCCACGGACAACCCGCCCAAATCCGCCGTGTGGCGGATCTCCACCGGCCCGTCGCCGAAGGACAAGAGCTGGCCGCCAACGAGGCCGTAGTCGGCCAAGATGCGCTCCAGCACCATGCGTTTGGTGAACCCGGTGGAATCCGGCGGGCTACCGTAGATGCGGTCCTCGAAGAACGGCGCGAGCTGCAGGAGCGCCGCCTCTTCCCGCACCCGGTCTTCGAGCGTGCCGCTGAGGATCGTCAGGGCGATGTTCCGTTCCGCCAGTTGCCGCAACAACGCCCGCGCGCCGAAGACGACGAAGTGGTCCGGAAAGGCGAGGCCGTCGATGACCCGTTGGGAGCGTTCCTCGATCACCTCATCCAAACGCCATTGGTATTCCACGAGCAGTTCCTCCGGTCGGGGCACCATCGCGCCGAGGGCCGACATCTGCCCGGAGAAGAGCCGCATCTGCTGGAGCGTCGGCTGGCCGTTCAGGCTCAGGATCTCGGCGAGGAGCCGTTCCCGGATGGCGACGGGATCGTCGCCGGGACGGAAGGGAAAGTATTCCAGGAAGAGGTTGACCATGATGTCCGGCCACCCGTGCCGCAGCCACGAGAGCGTCCCGTCGAAGTCGAAGACCACATGGGCGATCTCCGGGCGCGGAGCAAAGTCCCTGAGCCGACGGGGCAGTGCTTCGGCGGACGGATCGGTGGCGGATGACATCCCGCGCTGCATAGGGGCCGATGCCGTCGCTGTCAATGGACCGGACCATTCGGGCCCCGGGGCGACTCAGGGGGCGACGTTCCACTTGGCGCAGGTCGAATGACCGTTTGTTCAATCCAAAAAAGCTTCCTTGTCGGAGTGCCGCTCCCGATTCTCGCCGCGATTTCAGCCCCGGCATTCCGCGCGTCCGACGACGCCAGTCTTGCCCGCATTTTTCACATCCACCGAATCGCCGATGAAGACGACCCAGGAACAAGTCGCCGCCGAGAAACAACTGCTGCGGGAAGCCCGCGCCAAGGGCGGACTGGCCACCTTCGGAGCCTACCTCAAGTGCTCCGGGCCCGGCTGGCTCCAGGGCGCGATCACGCTGGGCGGAGGCTCGCTCGCCGGCAGCCTCTACCTCGGCGTGATCGGCGGCTACAGCCTGCTCTGGCTCCAGGTGCTGGCGATGGCGATGGGCGTCGTCATGCTCGGCGCGATCACCTACGTGACGCTCTCCACCGGCAAGCGGCCCTTCCAGGCGATCAAGGACCACATCAACCCGGTGCTGGCCTGGGGCTGGGCCATCGCCACGCTGCTGGCGAACATCGTGTGGTGCATGCCGCAGTTCTCCCTCGCCACCGCCTCCATCCTGCAGAACCTCGCCCCGGGCCTGCCCGAAGCGCTGGGAGCCACCGGGTCCAAGGTGGCCGTCTGCTCCGCCCTCCTGGCCCTCTCCATCGCGATCATCTGGCTCTACGACAGCGGCCATCGCGGGGTGAAGATCTTCGAGCTGATCCTCAAGCTGATGGTCGCGATGGTGGTGATCTGTTTCTTCGGCGTCGTCTTCAAGCTGGCCACGAGCAGCGAGGGGTTGTCGTGGAGCGCGGTGTTCGCCGGGTTCGTCCCGGATCTGAGCCTTCTGAGCAAGCCCGCCAGCACCTTCGACTCGGCGCTGGCCGCCACGGGCAGCCACGCCTCCTACTGGAGCGGACTGATCGTCGCCGACCAGCGCGACATCATGATCACCGCCGCCGCCACGGCCGTGGGCATCAACATGACCTTCCTGCTGCCCTACTCGCTGTTGAAGAAAGGCTGGGACAAGGAGTCGCGCGGATTGGCGATCTTCGACCTCAGCACCGGCCTGCTGATCCCCTTCGTGCTCGCCACGAGCTGCGTGGTCATCGCCGCCGCCTCCCAGTTCCACGTCAGGCCGCAGCCCGGCGTGGTCGAAGGCACGGCCCCGGCGGGATTGATGGGGCAGTTCGACACGCTGCTCACCGGCCGCCTGAAGGCCGAAGTGGGCGCGGAGGCCTTCAACGCGATGCCGGACGATGCCCGCAAGGCCGCCTTGTCCGCGCTGCCCGAGGGCGACAAGCAGATGGCGGCGATGCTGGTGCGGCGCGACGCCTTCAACCTCGCCTCCGCCCTGGAGCGGCTCACCGGCAAGACCGTCGCCCACTATGTGTTCGGCCTGGGCGTGCTGGGCATGGCGCTCTCCACCATCATCATGCTGATGCTCATCAGCGGCTTCACCGTCTGCGAGATCTTCGGCCTGCCGCAGCACGGCTGGCCCCACCGGTTCGGCTGCCTCATCGCCGGTCTGGGCGTGCTGGGCCCCTTCATCTATTCCGGCAAGACGCAGTTCTGGCTGGCGGTGCCCACGAGCGTCTTCGGCATGACCCTGCTGCCGATCGCCTACTTCACCTTCTTCCTGATGATGAACAACCGGGCGCTCATGGGCGGCGAGATCCTCAAGGGCGGCAAACGCACGCTGATGAACCTGCTCATGCTGGGAACCCTGCTGCTCGCCGGGTTCGGCGCGGGCTGGGCCATCTGGAGCAAGACCCGCTGGATCGGCGTCGGCGCAGTGGCGGTGTTCTTCGCCCTGGCCGTGGTCGTCCACTTCGTGCGCCCGCCCAAGAAGGTGGCTTGAGCCCATCGCCCGCCGGTCGCGCAGACAACGCCCGGATTGGGTGCGGTGACGGATCTTTCCGGGCTTCAGCCGCTCAGTGGCTGAAGCCCTTTTCGCTTTCCGGCAACGGTTGATCCTTGGTCTCCGGGGCGAACGGCAGCACCGCCAGCCCCAAGAGGAACACGGCGCACATGCACAGCCCCGCGTAGCGCAGCGGCTCCTCCGTCTCATGGAACACCCGGCTGCTGAGCAGCCCCAGCGTCCACGGACCGGAAGCGGCGATGAACCGGCCCACGTTGTAGCAGAACGAAGTGCCGGTGCTGCGGAGGTGCGTCGGGAAGAGCTCCGGGAAGTAGATGGCGTAACCACCGAAGATGCCGAACATGAAGAAGCCCATGATCGGCACGAGCACGTAGATGTGCCAAGGACTGCGCAGGAACCAGAAGACCACCGCCGTCGAGATCATGGCCCCGATGAACGCCACGGCGAAGGCGAAGCGCCGTCCGGTGCGTTGGGTGAACTTGGTGAAGGCCAACATGCCGAGGAAGGCGCCGATGTTCAGCATCAGCGAGGCCTTGCCTTTCCACTGCCCGGCGGCGCCCT
This sequence comes from uncultured bacterium, assembly GCA_965650815.1. Lineage (GTDB taxonomy): Bacteria > Verrucomicrobiota > Verrucomicrobiia > Limisphaerales > CANJSG01 > CANJSG01. The sequence goes on along the minus strand of CBFGQE010000115.1, from coordinate 5,113 downwards.
TCAAATCGCTTCCGGTCAGCCCCTCGGCGGCGAGCCGCTTCTCCATGACGGAAGCCACCAGGTCGAAGCTGAAGAACACGATGCCCCACAGCGCGATCACGCCGGCACAGGCCAGCAACAGCCCCACAATGGCGTTGTGGCGCCAGCGCCGGTCCCGGAACAGGGCCGCGTAGGAACCGGTGTCCTTGGACAGGGTCCCGGCCGCCTTCATCTGCTGCCAGCGCTCGGGCTCCTTCAACCGCCACCGGATGATCAGCGCGAGCACCGCGGGCAAGGCGCCGATGACGAACATGATCCGCCACTTGGCCCAAGCCTCCGGCATCCCGCCGCTACGCTCCCAGGTGCTGAGCCCCATTTCGACCAACGCCGCCGAAATGTTGCCGACGGCCGAAAGGGCCTGGAGCAGCCCGAGGGCGTGGGGCCTGGCGCGAGCTGGCATGACCTCGGCCACCAGCGCCACGCCCACCGCAAATTCACCTCCGACGCCCAACCCGGTCAGGAACCGGTAGAAGGCAAAATCCCAGAATCCCTTGGAAAGCGCGCTCAAACCCGTGCACAGCGAATAGATCAGGATGGTGATCATCATGGTCTTGGCACGCCCGATCCGGTCGCCCAAGACCCCGAAGACGAGACCGCCCGTCGCCCAGCCCAAGATGAAGATCGCCGTCACGTAGCCGGCGTATTCGTTCACATCCTTACCGGGAGGGAGCAGATCCCGCATCGCCGGCACCCGGGCCATGAGGAAGAGCTGCTGGTCCAGACAATCGAAGAGCCATCCTAGAGCCGCCACCACCAGCACGAACCAATGGTAGCGGGTGAGTCCGTGCCACCACGGCGCTCCGACGGGAATGAAGGGATCCGAATTGGATTTCATACGAACACGTATCGGTGAACTCGGTGACACCTACACGGATTCCGATGCCGAACAAGACCCAAGTGGGACATCCTCCAAAAAACGAAAAGCCCGCTCGGATCGAGCGGGCTTCGTCGTCGAATTGGGCGCTGGACTCAGGCCTTAGCGGTCGCTTCGGACTTGGTCTCGGCCTTGTCGGCCGGCGCCTCGGTTCCGGGCTGGGCATCGATCCACTCCAGAATGGCCATTTCGGCTGCGTCGCCACGGCGTTGGCCCAGCTTGATGATGCGGGTGTAGCCGCCCACCCGCCCCTTGCTCAACGGAGCGATCTCCTTGAACAGGGTCTTCACGGCGTCTTCCTGGTGCAGGCGCGAAGCCGCAAGGCGGCGGTAGTGGATGCCCTTGGCGACGAGATCGCGCTTCTTGGCGGCATCCGAAACCTGCTCGGCGGCTTCTTGGGCCACGAGGGATTTCTTGCCGAGCGTCAGCATCTTCTCCGCGACGGAACGGGCCGCCCGGGCCTTGGCCAAGGTCGTGGTGATCCGACGGTGGATGATGAGGCTGCAAACCATGTTGGCCAGCATCGCATTGCGATGGGTCCCTGTGCGGCCCAGCTTGGCCGTTCTCTTCAAATGACGCATAACGATCTCCGCTTACTTGTTGGGGTCTTCCTTCGGCGCCTCCAACAGGGCCGGATCAAGGGTCATTCCAAGGCTCAGTCCCAAGGTGGCGAGCTTCTCCTTGATTTCATTGAGGGACTTCTTGCCGAAATTGCGATACTTGAGCATCTCGGACTCGGTCTTCATCGCGAGCTGGCCGACGCTGGTGATGTTCGCGTTGTTCAGACAGTTCGCGGCGCGGACGCTGAGCTCGATCTCGTTGACGCTCATGTTGAGCAGCTTCTTGAGCTTCGACTTCTCGTCGTCCACCTTCGTCTCTTCCTTCTCGAACTCGACCGCGTTCTTGTCGTAGCCGACAAACACGTCGAGGTGGTGCTGCAGAATTGCGGAGGCCTGGGTCAAGGCGTCGTCCGGGGTGATCCGTCCGTCGGTCCAGATCTCAATGACGAGACGATCATAGTCCGTGCGTTGGCCGACACGCGCGTTTTCGACGGCGTAGCGGACACGGCTCACGGGGGAGAAAAGAGAGTCGATGGCAATGACGCCGATGGGCTGGTCCGCCTTCTTGTTTTCGTCGCCGGGGCAGAAGCCACGCCCCACCTTCACCTCCAGCTCCATCTCGAACTTCTTCTTCTTGTCGAGGGTGCAGATGTGTTGCTTGGGGTTGACGACCTCGATGTTTTGGTTGGTCTCGATGTCGGCAGCGGTGACGGCCCCGTCCTTGTTCACCGAGATGCGCAGCATCTGCGGCTCGCGGCTATGGGCCTTGAAGAGAACCTTCTTCAGATTGAGCACGATCTCCGTGACATCTTCGCTGACGCCGTCGGTGGTGGTGAACTCGTGCATCGCGCCGTCCACCTTGATGGAGGTGACCGCCGCGCCTTCAAGCGACGACAGCAGAACACGGCGCAGCGAGTTGCCGATCGTGTGGCCGTAGCCCGTTTCAAAGGGCTCGGCATAGAACTTCGCGTAGGTCTCCGTGGCGGTGGACTCTTCTTTGGTCAACCGCTTCGGCATTTCAAAACGTCCGAGACGAACTGGCATGGATTTCCTTTCGCAATTTTAATCTGACCCTCAGGCGTTTCCCGCAAACGCACGAGAGTCCGTGTAATTGCTTGCCCGGATGGGGCGGTGAATGGGGTTAGCGGGAATAGAATTCGACGACCGCCTGCTCGTTGGCGATGGGCTGGATCTCGTCGCGGGTCGGAACCCGCATGACGACGCCTTTGAAGGCGTTCTTGTCCACGGAAAGCCATTCGGGAACCGCGCGGCTGGTGGAGCTTTCCAGCGCCTTGGTGGCCATCTGCTTGGAGACGTTGGATTCCTTGACCTCGATCACATCGCCCACTTTGAGGGCGAACGAAGGGATGTCCACCTTGCGGCCATTCACCTTCACGTGGCCATGCCCCACCATCTGGCGGGCTTGCGCACGGGTCAGGGCCAAGCCGAGCTGGTAAACCACGTTGTCCAAACGGGTCTCCAAGATCTGGAGCATCTGCTCGCCGGTGATGCCACGACGGCGAACGGCCTTCTCATAGACCCCACGGAACTGCTTTTCCATGAGTCCGTAGTAATGACGGAGCTTCTGCTTCTCCATCAGAGCCATCGCGAATTCGGTGTTCTTGCGGCGGGACTTCGGGCCATGAACACCCGGGCCGTAATTGCGGCGCTCGAGATATTTCGAAGGACCGAAGATGGGGACGCCGAAGCGTCGGCTGATGCGCGTGCGGGGACCTGTGTAACGTGCCATTTTCCGTGAAAAGGTTGAAAGTTTTTACGACTACACGCGGCGCTTCTTGCGGGGGCGGCAGCCATTGTGCGGCACCGGCGTCACATCCTTGATGGTGGTGATCTCCAGACCGATGGCCTGCAATGCACGGATCGCGGATTCACGCCCGGAACCAGGCCCTTTGACGCGAACTTCGACTTCGCGAAGCCCGTGGGACATCGCTTGTCGAGCTGCGTCCTGGGCCACCTGCTGGGCAGCGAAAGCGGTGCTCTTACGGGAACCCTTGAAACCGACACGGCCGGCAGTGGACCACCCCAAAGTGTTCCCTTGCATATCGGTGATGTTGACCGTGGTGTTGTTGAATGTGGCCAAGATATTGGCCACACCGACGGCGATGTTCTTCGACCCCTTGGCCTTGATGATCTTCTTGGCGTTCGGATCATCCGCCAACAGATCGGCCGCCGTAGGAGCGGTTCCGGCTACCGGACCCGCCGGAACCACGGGAGTTTCCACGGCTTCAACAGCCGCCTTGGCCTCCTTTTTGGGAGCAGCCACCTTCTTCGTCTTCGTCTCTTCAGCCATAGGTCAACAAATCAATCGGTTACTTGGCAGCCTTCTGCACACCGACCGTGCGCCGGGGCCCCTTGCGGGTGCGGGCGTTGGTCTGGGTCCGTTGGCCGCGCACCGGCATCCCGCGCAGATGGCGCACGCCGCGATAGCACTTGATGCCCTGCATGCGTTTCAGGTTCATGCCGATTTCCCGGCGAAGGTCGCCTTCGATCACGTAGCCGCCCTCTTGGATGGCGTGAACGATTTTCGAGAGCTGCTGCTCGGTCAGATCCTTTGCGCGAATGCTGTGGTCCAGTTGCGCCTTGTCCAGAATCTCCCGGGCATTCACCGGCCCAATGCCGTAGATGTAGCGGAGCGCGATATCGATGCGCTTCTCGCCCGGAATCTCAACACCAATGATTCGTGCCATATCTTAGAATAGTTGATTAGCCCTGGCGCTGCTTGTGCCGGGCGTTGGTCGAGCAGATGACCCGGATCACGCCTTTGCGTCGGACCACCTTGCAGTTTTCACACAGTTTTTTGACTGATGCACGGACCTTCATAAATGAACGTTTGGGCGAACCGTCTTTCGGCCCGCGAACAAAATTTTCCTGATTTTACCGTCAACCCCGGGACACTGCGTCCATCGGGACTGTAAGTATCTCGGGCTCGCCATCGGTGACGAGGACCGTATGTTCAAAATGGGCGGAGAGTGAACCATCGCGCGTCACCACTGTCCAGCCATCTTTCAAAATTCGCACCGCAGCACCGCCTGCGTTCACCATCGGCTCGATCGCCAAGGTCATTCCAGGCTTCAGCTTTTCTGACCGGCCGCCTTCGACGAAGTTCGGAACCTGCGGATCTTCATGCACCGAGCGGCCCACACCGTGACCGACAAACTCGCGAACAACTGAGAATCCATTGGATTCCACACACCGCTGGATCGCGCGTGAAATATCAACCACACGGTTTCCAGCTCTAGCTGCTTGGACCCCCAAACCAAGGGCCTGCTCCGTCACATCAAGCAACCGCTGAGTGGCGGCGTCACATCCACCCACCGAATAAGTCCGTGCTGTATCTCCAACAAAGCCGTTCAGATACACGCCGCAATCCACACTGATGATCTCGCCAAACAAAAGAACACGATCCCCGCCTATGCCGTGAACCACTTCGTTGTTCACCGATACGCAGACGTTGCCAGGATATTTTCGGTATCCCAAAAAAGCGCTCTTTGCGCCGTAGGCGGCAATTCGAGACGCCGCGAATTCGTCCACCATCCGGGTGGTAATCCCGGGCTTCAAAAACTTGCCGACATCGTCCAACACGGAGGCCGCCACCCGACATGCGGGACGCATCGCGGCA
>CBFGQE010000114.1:0-8486 GCA_965650815.1 uncultured bacterium | reverse complement strand
CCCTTTCCCGCCTCCTCGCCTTGGACGAACTCTGCACTGCCTTGAAGGGCTCGGCGGAGCTGCGCCAGGCCGGCAGCCGGATCGGTTCGCAGCGGCTGGCCATGCTGCTCCAGATTTCGCCGACGCCGCTGCTGGCCGAATTGGAGCAGGCGCGACAGGCGGGACATTTCTTCGCCCAAGCACCGATCATCCACGGCGTCCAGACGGCGCTGCTGGACACTCCGTTGGAAGCCGCGTTGCTCAGCTACTTCTATCAGTCGCTCGCCGCGATCATCAGCGCGGCGATGAAGCTGATCCGTCTGGGCCAGATCGGAGCCCAGTCGCTCCTGGGCGAATGCCTCCGGCTCGGTCCGCACATCGTGGCCGCTTCGGCGGCGGTGGCGGAAGACGACATCGGCTGGTTCAGCCCGACGCTCGACATTGCCAGCGCGCGCCACGAAACGGCCTACACGCGGATCTTCATCTCCTGATTTTTAACCACAGATGAACACAGATAGACACAGATGGAGAAAGGCGTCCGGCGCTCCCGTTGTTTCTGATCTGTGTTCATCTGTGTCGATCTGTGGTTGAACCTCTCCCATGAAACGCTTCTCACGCGCCGTTCGGATCGGCATCGGCGGGCCCGTCGGGTCCGGCAAGACGATGCTCGTGCTCCGCCTCTGCCAGAAACTCCGCGACCGCTACAGCGTCGCGGTGGTGACGAACGACATCTACACCAAGGAGGACGCCGAGTTCCTCGGGCGCAACCACGCCCTGCCCACCGAGCGCATCATTGGCGTGGAGACCGGCGGTTGTCCCCACACCGCGATCCGCGACGACACCACGATGAACGCCCAGGCGGTGGAGGAGCTGGAGAAGCGCTTCGCCGACCTGGAAATCGTCCTGGTGGAGAGCGGCGGCGACAATTTGAGCGCCACGTTTTCGCCCGAGTTGGTGGACGCGTTCATCTATGTGATCGACGTGGCCGAAGGGGACAAGATCCCGCGCAAGGGCGGCCCCGCGATCCGCAACAGCGACCTGTTGGTGATCAACAAAATCACCCTCGCCCCGCACGTCGGCGCGGACCTGAAGGTCATGGAAACGGACTCCAAGAAGATGCGCGGCGCGAAGCCGTTTCTCTTCACGGATCTGAAAAGCGAGGTGGGCTTGGCCGACGTGATCGCTTGGATCGAGCACAACTACCTCTTCACGTCGGCGAAATGACTTCGACGGACGTCCTCCGCACCGGCGAACGGGAGTCCGCCGGTGATCCCGTCATTGGTGAGAAGATGGCGGCAAACTCCCGTTTGCTGCTACGGGCCGGAGTGGGCGCACGCGGCATCACGGGCCATCTGGAGCTCATCTGTTCCCGCGACGAAACGGGTCGCAGCTTCCTGCGCCACCAGTCGTTCTCCGCGCCGTTCCACATCGGCAAAGCCTACTGGGACGAGCATTCGCTGCGCGTGCAGGTGGTGAACCCCACGGCGGGGTTCCTGGCCGGAGACTTGGCTCGAATGGATGTCGCGGTCGAAGGGGGGGGCGCACTTCAGATCACCACGCCCAGTGCCAGCCGCATCCATACGATGCCGAGCGGTGTCGCCACGCTGGAGCAGAGGTTCCGCGTGGAGGCGGGCGGTTGGCTGGAGTTCAATCCCGCGTCGTTGATCCCACAGACCGGCAGCGCCTATCGGCAACGGACCGAGATCGAAGTGGCCGAGGGCGGGGAAGCGTTCTTCCTGGAAACGCTGACCCCGGGCCGGGTCGCACGCGGCGAGGCTTTTCAGTTCCGTTCGGTGGACTGGCGCTGCGATGTGCGGATCGGAGGGCGGCTAGTGGCCCGGGAACGTTTCCGGCTCGATCCCTCGACTCCCAGTTTGTGGCCGCTGCGACAGCCGTTCGCCCAAGGCTACTATGCGTCCGGCTGCCTGCTTACAACACGCATCCCGCCGGACTCGCCCATGCTGGAGGCGTTGCGCGCTCTTTCGACGGAAGCGGTTTGGCTGGGAATCAGTGCGTTGCCAATCGGCGGTTGGAGCCTCCGGCTTCTGGCTGCGGATAGCGTGGCTCTCCAAACGACGAAGGCCGAGGTGCGACGAATTCTGCGCGAAATCTTTCCGGCGCTTGGCGGAGACAACCGGACATAAAAAAGCCGCATCAAGACGGTGCGGCCGATGAGATCGAATGGACTCTCTCAGTAGTGGGCGACGACTTCGATCTCCACGCTGGCGCCCTTGGGCAAGCCGGCAACTTGGATCGTGGAGCGGGCCGGAGGGTTCGAAGCAAAGTAGGTCGCGTAAACGGCGTTCATCTGCGCGAACTGCCCGAGATCGGTCATAAAGACCGTGGTCTTGACGACATTGGCAAAGGATAGGCCTTGATCGGCAAGGATGAGTTTCACGTTTTCCAGGACGCGATCGGTCTGGGCTTTGATGTCGCCGGTGACGAGATCACCGGTCTTGGGGTCGATGGGGATCTGCCCGGAGGTGTAGAGCAATTCACCGATACGGACTGCGTGGCTGTAGGGTCCGATCGGAGGAGCGGCATTGGCCGGGGTGACGATGGTTTTTGTTGGCATGTTCGGAATGTCGGTCAGGTGTCGGAGCTATTCGGTCTCCTCATACCAGGCCATCTGGATGTTCTCCAAAATCTTCTCGTTGGAGGCCTCGGGATTGTCGCCGAAGCCTTCGAGTTCCGTGACCATCTTGTGGAGCTTGGGGAAGCTCAGTTTGAGCGGGTCCTGGTCGGGGAATTTGTCCACGAGAGCCCATGCGATCTCCTCGTGGTCTTTCCAAGTCAGTTTCATGTGCCAGTGCTAGGGCGGGTCCGCGCGGGGGTCAAGGATGCGGAGTTGCGCGGCCGGACCGACCGGCTACCCATTGGACATGAAGGTGCTCGTGACCGGCGCGACCGGGTTCATCGGCGGACACGTCGTCCGCAGGCTCTTGGCAGATGGCCATGTTGTGCGCTGCCTGGTGCGCGATCGGACAAGACCGGCTTCGCGTCATCTGGCCGGCATGGGATGTGAACCGGTGGAGGGCGATTTCTCCCAGCCGGATTCCTTGGCGGCTGCGGCTGCGGGCATGGAAGCGATCATCCACTTGGTCGGAATCATCGCCGAAATCCGCACGGAAACCTTCCAGAAGGTGCATGTGGAAAGCACCCGCGCGCTGCTCTCCGCCGCGAAGATCCAGGGCGTTCGTCGTTGGCTCCAAATGAGCGCCCTCGGCACGCGCCCCAACGCCGTCGCCCGCTACCACCAGTCCAAATGGGCCGCCGAGGAGCTGGTGCGGGCCAGCGGCCTCGCCTGGACGATCTTCCGGCCGTCCATCGTGCTGGGAGAAGGCAGCGGATTCGAGCGGACCTTCAAGGCCATCGCCAGATGGTCGCCGGTGATTCCGGTCATGGGGAGCGGGCAGAATCTGTTGCAGCCGATCCAGGTGGAGGCCGTGGCGGAGGCGTTCTCCGAAGCTTTGGCCGATCCCGCCATGACGGGGGCTTGCCTTGAGCTTTGCGGAGAAGAAGCCATGGATATGGCGACCTTGCTGCGCCGTTTGCTGGGGTCGCGAAAACCGCTGCTCAAAATCCCCATGCCTCTCGCCAAGATTCAGGCTGCGTTGCTGGAGTTTTTTTACGTCACCTGCTGCGGACATCCTTCACCCCTGACCCGAGACCAGCTGGTGATGCTGCAGGAGGACAATGTCGGAACACCTTGGAAACGCAGATAGAATCGTCCAAGCAGCAAAAACAAAGCCCTCGCCAAATGGCGAGGGCTTACCACCGACAATAGGAGGTGATTTATCGGCGCGGAGTCTTGCTGGCGATCCAGCCGAGATCCGCTCGATCATTGGCCGGAGGGGTCAGCCCCGGGAAGTTGACCATCTGGACCTTGCGCCAAGTCGATTTGGACTCCATGCGCTTGATTTCGGAATGGCCATCCGCGAAGGCGAAACCGGCTGCTCCGTTGTGGTAAGTCGCAGGCAAATCGACCCAATTATTGGTGGCCCAGGGGTTCACGAAGAAGCAGGGGTCGTTGATGCTGTCGGGATGCTCGTCAACCAGCAGCCATGAGTTGGCCGGGCCGGGATTGTTCAGCTCGCTGGACTTTCTGGCCCAGAAAAACGTCGGGGTCCATCCGTTGAAACCAGCCTTGTTGCCGTCTCCCATGGCCGCATTCATGGAAATGCTCCGGACCCGGGGGCCGCGGTTGGAGGGGTGCTTATAGATATCGGCGGGGCACTTGAAGACTGCCGGGGATGCTTTGATAAGAGGTCCGAGCTTGGCGTAGTTGCCGTCGATGAGGAAGTTGACGTTGGTGTTGTCCGCCGAGGCCGTCCAATCCAGCCAGCCGGTAGCCCAACTGTCTCGACGAGTTCCACCTTGGGCGTCGCCGCCATGGTCATTGCGGACCAGCCTATCACTGTTGTCCAAGGCATACATGGTCCAAGCCAACGTGATCTGCTTGGTGTTGTTCATGCACATGATGCCTTGGGCCTTGGTCTTCGCCTTGCCAAGAGCCGGCAACAACATGCCGGCCAAGATCGCGATGATCGCGATGACCACAAGAAGCTCGATCAAGGTGAATCCCCAATGGCTGGAGCGGGGCATATGGGTATGGGGTTGCGCTTGGGCTTTCATAAATACTGGGAATGGGTCCGGAGAACGTAGCGGGCTGGAACAATGGTCGGTATCACCAAAAGAGGGGACAAACGGTCCCATGCCGTCCACGGTGGGGACAGGGCCAGTTTTGATTGTGAGCGGTCGGTCACAGGCTTCGGTTTTCGAGAGAACCCACCCTTCGGCAAGAACTCGGCTCTTTGGGGAACAGGCAAAATGTTGCCAACCGGTTCCGTAGGGAGCTATGCACGTTTTTACGCACAGATCCGGGAATTGTGTAGTTGTTTTTATTACGTGCTTAATTTGCCTGTCCAATCTTCTGTGGGCTGAGGGTTGGCGGTTGTGCTTCAAGTGGCGGGGGATCAAGGATGACGGGGTGATGCGGCAATCGAAACCGATGATCGGAATGGTGCTGGGATGCCTCGCGGTGGGCTTGGCTCACGGAGCGGATCCGATTTCCGAGGCGGATGCCTGGCTGACTGGACCGATCCGGTTGCCGGAGACGGTCGCAACGGCTGTTCCCGACTCGGGCCTATCCAGCGTGGCGGTGAGATTGATCGGGGATGCGCTGGCGGTGACGTGGAACACGGAGGCGGCCACCAACGGTTTGGGCTTCGTCTGGTTCAGTCCGGCAGCTTCGGGCTCCGGAGCATCGCGGCCATGGTTCCGCCGGGAGGCATCCTGGAAGGGGGACCGTTTCGTGGCCGAGATCCCGGTTGTCGATCTGGACGAGCCGATCATCTATTTCGCCGCCATGCGTTCCACCAACGGGCAGGAGACGGTTTCACGGGTTCGGGTCTGTCTGCCGCGCGGGTTGAACCTGTCCAAACCAACCGCGCCACGCCGCGCCTTTCTGGAAGGTTTCGAGGAGGAGGCGTGGAACTGGAAGAATCTGGACGAGCGCGCGACGGTGAAACGCATCGCTGCCGGGCGCGCGAGCGGACATGCGCTGGAGGTCGGGATCTCTCCCGGGCAAAGATCGGCTGCGGTCGCAACGCCTCTGGTCCGGGGCCTGACCGCTCTCCGCGGATCGGCCCATGGGTTCAGCGTTTGGCTGCGAGGTTCGGCCGCCGGGATCAATATCCGCGTCTTGGCGATGGCGCACGCTGGAACGGACCGGCAGATCAGCGCGGCCTTCCCGGGAACCGTCGCACCGTTGGAGACATGGACCCGGTTCGATTTCCGGTTCGACCAGTTGGAGGGGTTTCCTCTCGGAGCACTGGACCAGATCGTTTTCGAGATCGTCGGCCAAGGGCCGTGTTCCGTTCGGTTCGACGATCTGGAATGGCTGGGGCTCTGACCCAGCCCAAGCTTCCGAATGACTCAAAGGACCAGGAAGGATTCCGAGAGTTACCCCCTGAGGGACGCATTGCGATGGCTTTCCCTTGGCCTCCATCCGGGCCGAATGGTGCTCGGGGGCGAACCCGCCCGGCTCAGTCCTTGTAGACGATCATCACCGCGAAGTCGGTGATCATGCGGCTGCCGGACGCATCGGCGTGGGTGTAGGTCACGGGCGTGATGCTTACGATGTTCGTCTGGCCGATCTTGCCGAGGAACTCCGAGATGACCTCGTCGAATTTGTCTTTGCCGACCTCGACGCAGTCGCCGTGCTTGATGGTCTTCACCCGGAGGTTGCCGGTGGATTTGGCGGCGGCTTCCAGCGGCGGCTTCGGCTTTTCGATCAACGACGAGCCCGGGCTTCCGGCGGGGCGTTGGGGCACGACGAACTGCTTCTCGATGCGCGGCGGCTGGTTCGGCGGCACCACGGGCAAGGGCACGCTGGGTGGAGGCGCTTCCTGCGTGGGCGCGGTCCGCACGTCGTCCTGGTCCGGCGACGGGATCTTGATGGTCTTGTTGCAGGACGGGCAATCGATGTCGGTGCCGGCATCGGAAGGGTCCGCGGCGAGTTCCACGTCGCAGAAGGGGCAGTTGAAGATGATGTCCATGGTCGGCGCGCTGGTTGGCGGCAGGCGTAAACGAATTGCAGGGACCGGGCAAGCGTCGGGATCGTTTCGGGGCCGCTTTCGCGCGGCCGGGCGAAAATTGTCGCGGTCAATGCTGGGCGTTGCCTAGTGTCCCGACCCAAGCCGTATGCAGACCATTCCCCTTGGCCCCACTTCCCTCGCCGTCAGCCGTCTCGCCTTCGGATGCTGGCGCCTGCTCGGCGTCAACAGCCCCGAAGAGGTCACGCCGGATCGCGCCAATGCCGCCCGGGCCGCGCTGATCGCCGCCTACGAGGCCGGCTACACGCTCTTCGACCTCGCCGACGTTTACAGCATGGGCGCGGCGGAGATCGCGCTGGGCCGGACGCTGAAGGACGTTTCCGGAATGCGCGAACGCATCGTCATCGCCAGCAAATGCGGCGTGCGCAAGAAGGGCGACCCGACGCCCGACGCGCCGTATCGCTACGATTTCTCCAAGGACTACATCGTCCGCTCCTGCGAGCAGTCGCTCCAACGCCTCGGGATCGCGACGCTCGACCTCTTCATGCTCCATCGGCCCGACTGGCTGTGCGATCCGGCGGAGGTGGCGGCGGCCTTCGATCAGCTGAAATCACAGGGCAAGGTGCGCGAGTTCGGCGTGAGCAATTTCGCCCCGTCCCAAGTGGTGATGCTGCAAAAGTCCTGCCCCATGCCGCTGGTCGTGAACCAGGTTCAGATCAGCCTGCTGCATCTCGCGGCCTTCCAGGACGGCACGATGGACCAATGCCTGGCCGAGCGGATCACGCCGATGGCTTGGAGCCCGTTGAACGGCGGCCGGTTGGTCGAGGAGCACCCCATCGACATCAATTCGCCCGGCCATGCGTTGCGCATCGGCGTGCGCGAGGAACTGGAGCGCATCGCCCGCCGCCACGGCACGAGCCGCAAGAACATCGCGCTGGCGTGGCTGCTGAAGCATCCGGCGAAGATCCAGCCCGTGATCGGCTCGGCGAAGGCCGAGAACATCCGCGACGCGGTCAAGGCGACCGAGATCAACCTTTCGCGCGAGGAATGGTATCTCCTGCTGGAGACGGCGCTGGGACAACGGTTGGCGTAACGCACCGTCAGCGCGGAACGGAATTCGTCTCGACGGGCTTAGCTGCGGACCGTTTCGGCCAGTCGGAGAAGTTGGTTGCGGCGCGTGGAGTCGCCTCGATCTCGATGAAGTGGATCGGCTCCCAGCTGAGAAGGGCTTCGGCCGAGGTCACTGTGCCGTCGAGGAAATCGGCTTCGTTCTTCAGGTGGAAGCGAAAGACCGTATCGGACCAGGCCGCCCACTGGAATCCGTGGTTGGTGCCTCGCTGGTCCACCAAGCCAATGTAGCGGATCTGATGCGGCCTTTCCTGATAGCCCCCGCTCGCCGTCACGCGCAACGAGGCCTGCCAGTTTGTCACCGCCGGAGTTGGGTCGTCGTGCCAGCCGAGGTCCAAGCGCGCCGTAAAAAGGCGGTTCAGCGTGTTCGTGAACACGCCCGAGTTCGGCTGACCGGCCGTATTGGGATAGAGCGGTCCGATGCGGACCTGGTTTGACGCCGGGAAATCTCGGACCCGGACCAGCCCGAGCCGCAGCGTCCAAGGCGAATCGTCCAGCCACACCGGACGAAGTCCCACTTGCAGCAGGCCGTTGGTCCAGCCTCGGTTGTCCACGTGCTGGTGGATGCCGTCCATACTCTGGTTCACCATGTAGAGGGAGGCTACCTGCCAGTTGATGGACACGATTCCGGAGCGGGTGGTTTCGAGTATTTTCAACCGCAGAAGCGAAGAATCCAGAACGCCGTCGGGCGGCGGCACGGCGGGCACCTGCCAATCTTCGACCAACACTTGGAGACCGTGGGGCGCCTCTGGCGGATTGACCGGGGGCAAGGCCGACAGATACGGGAAGCGCGTGCCTTTCGGCTCGATGGAAACGGTCCCG